>DATBGJ010000358.1:0-6460 GCA_036558045.1 Thermoanaerobaculia bacterium | reverse complement strand
AGGCAGCACCAGCGGTTGATCCCGGTGTAGGCGTTGCAGTTGCACGCCGTGGGGCACCAGGTGGTGACGCCGTTGCAGGTGACGTGCCCTCGCTCGCAAGAATTCAGGCAGTCACGATCCACCGCAATGCAGGTGCCGCTGCCGCTGCAGGAGACGGTCCCCGACTCGCAGCTCGCCGTGGCGCTGCAGGGAGTCTTCCGCATAGAACCGGGCTTCGAACCGGGCTTCGCCTGCTGGGCGGCGGCTAAAACCGGTTTGTCGCGCTGGCCGGGGCAGGTGGGCGAGCCGACGACCGCGTCGGGGCCAAGGATCGCGGCCAGGGCCTCGATGGAGAGGGGGGCCGCGGCCGGCGTCTCGGCGAAGGCCGCAACCGAGACGAGGGCCAGGATACAGGTACAGACAACGATCCATACCTTCTTCATGGGGATTTCCTCCTGGGGCGCGCCAGGTTTCGCACTTGCGATGGCGCCCCTATACTGCAAAGGTGCTTCCCGCGAGGAGAAAGAGAGCCCCGGCCGCGGACCTGAGCCTCTGCGGCGGCGGCAGCGGATTGTCGCCCGAATACGCGAAGAGCGGGGAGCAGCTCTCCGGGGAATCCGCACCGCAGCTCGCCTGGCAGAAGTTCTTCTGCAGTCCGCTCCGCGAGCCGGTCCGCGATCTCTGCGCCGCGAAGAGCACGCCGCTTTGAGACCTGGTGGCGCAAGCGCCGCTGGCGGCGGTGCTGACGGCGGGTTGACCCAGGATGGTGGCCAAATCGATACGGCCCTCGGCCGGCGTCTGGGAATACACGGCGGCCGACCAGAGGACCACGCTACACACGCAGGCGATGATGGTTTTCATCTTCTCCTCGCGCCGTTGTTTCTTTTCTAAAAATCATCTATGATGCGCGCCTCAGAGTAACCCGCCATATTTTACCCGGAGGACAAGTAATGGCTCAGAGACTCAAGGTTTGTCGAAGTGTGCTTTTGTTTACCGCAGTTTCCCTGATGGCATCCAGCGGCTTCGGTGAGAAGCCGCGGAGCGGTCAGGTGACGGAGAAGATGTCAACGAAGGAGCGGACGGCGCTCGCCGCGTCGATCCCGCACCGCGAGGCGGAGCTGGCGAAACGGCAGCGGGAGGACGTCCTCGCCGAAGTGGAGAAGCGGGCCCAGGAGATGGGCGTCCGCGCCTCCGTCGCGGAGCTGACCGATCTGCTCTGGCAGAGGGCGAACCTCCAGATCCGCCTGGACAAGTGCCGGTTGGGAGAGGGCGGCGCCGGAAACTGCCGCACGACCGAGAAGGCGCTCGCCCGCGTAGAGGCGAGATTCCGCGACCGGGCGGGGCTCTCGGCGCGCGAGTTCCAGGGCGGCCGCCGGGATACGTCCCCGCCCGCCGACAAGATCAAACCGCTGTCCCAGACCAAGAGCCAGACCTGCACCTGCGCCTTGTCGGTCTACAGCGGCTACCGCTGGATGAACCGTTATTGGGGGCTCGAGTGCAACAACCATGCGAGCCACGGCGTCTGCAGCAACGACGTCGACTCGGCCCACACGGCTGGCACGGGCGGCATGACCGGCGACATCGACCTCTATTTCGGCTCCTACCATCAGTACAAGGAGTGCCCGGACGACCAGACCACATGCTTCCATGGCCCGGAAACCGACCACCCCGGGGAGTGGGGCAACGCCTGCAATTGCGACACCTGGCACTCGCAGTACTCCAACCCCACCGGCACCTTCTACGGCGGAGACCTCTCGGACAGCGCCTGGGTTCACCAGGTCTCGACCCCCTATTTCACCGTGGCCGGCTCCTGCGACGGCGCCTTCGCCACCGTGACCGAATACATCAAGGAGAACGATCCCTGGTGCTGCGACGATCCAATGGGGACTCTGGTGGTCTCGGTGCCGGTCGCCAATGGCTCCGGCAACAGCCCGGGCTACGATTCGGTCGAGAACTGCAACGGCGGCTCGCAGAGCGGCGCCTACCCCAACTGCGGCACCTTCGGTGCCACCATCTGGGTGGCCTACATCTGCCAGACCAACGGCACCCCGCCGCCCCCGCCGCCGACCTGCGATCCGCAAGAGGAGGAGGACTGCTGGAACATGGGATGGAACTGGGACTCCTCGAACTGTACCTGCAACCGGCCAGGCATCTGCGAATACAGCGCGGCGAAAATGCCGTATTGCCCGTGAGCCTCTGAAGACAAAGCAGCCCCGGGAGTCGCCTCCTGGGGCTGCGTCGCAGACCGCTGAAAGCTCCGCCGAAGAAAGCCTCAGAAGCTCCTGTCGTCCGCGGACGGCCCGTAGAGGGCCGGCACCGGCGCGCCGTTGAGCCGCAGGTAGACGGTGAGCTGGCCGCGGTGGTGCGCCAAGTGGGTGAACGTTTCGGCGATGACGACGCGCCGCGGATCCTCCGCCACCACGCGGCCGCCCACCAGCAGCCGCCAGGGCGTGAGCAGATGCTCGTCGGTCGTCTCGCGGAGCGCGGCGAGCCCCTTGGCGACCGCGTCGTCGTGGGCCTGCAGCAGCTCGCGCGTCGTGGCATGGGAGGCGGGCCGGTAGGAGGAGCCGCCCGGCGGGTTGAGATCCAGCTCGTCCTGGACGATGGCCATGGCGATCCACGACGGCATCATCGCGACGAGCGCCGCCAGATAGCCGAACTGCATCGACTTCTCGTGCGGCTTCCAGTCGTTGCGCCCCTCGGGCACGCGCTCCAGCGCGCGGCGCGAACGGTCGGCCTCGCGCTCCAGTTGGTCGGCGAAAAACTCGGTCAGCTTCATGGCGTTCTCCTCCGGTTGAGTCGACCTGCCGCGCGGCAGCGTACCGCAAGCCGGACCATCCTGCGAGCCGTTCCCCACCCCAATGTAGAGACGCCCCGCGCGGGGCGTCTCTCGAATCGGCGAAAACCCCACGATCTGCGATCGCGTTCCGCCGGCACCATCTCCGAACGTCACCGCGCCCGCGGACCCGCCGTGCCACCACGAATTGTCGGCGCCGCCTCGCGCTTCGCGGCTTCCGCGGTATACTCGCGGAAATCCTGCCCCGCCCACGAAGGAGAACGCCGATGGAGTACATCGTCGTACGTTTCCGCGATTCCAGGGACGTCTTCGTCGACGGCCAGCAGATGGGCAAGACCGACGAGACGCTGCGGGTGGAGGCCGGAAGGCACACCGTCGACCTGGGAGAGCCCGAGAATTACACGCCCAAATGGCGCCGGCCGGTCATCCAGGACACCACCTCGCTGTGTCCCCTGGAGGTGACCTTTGAGCCGGAGTAGGACCCTGCTCCTCGGCGCTCTCGCATTGCTCGCCGCCGGCTGCGCCTCGGCGACGATGAATCCGGCGCTCAAGAGCATCGACGTGAAGTCCGGCTACCGGTTCCAACCGCCGCCGGCGCCGGGCAACTCGGAGAGCCTGTTCGTCATCCTCAGCTTCTCGGGCGGCGGCACGCGGGCGGCCGCGCTCTCGTACGGCGCCATGCAGGAGCTCAAGCGCACCACCATCAAGGTGAACGGCGAGACGCGGCGGCTGCTCGACGAGGTGGACGTGATCTCCTCCGTCTCCGGCGGCAGCTTCACCTCCGCCTACTACGGCCTCTACGGCGACCGCCTGTTCGAGGACTTCGAGAGCCGCTTCCTCAAGCGCAACATCCAGGGCGAGCTCGTCCGCCGCTTCCTCGCGCCGTGGAACTGGCCGCGCCTGTGGTCGCCCTATTTCGACCGCATCGATCTCGCCGCCGAAACCTACGACCGGCGGGTCTTCGACCACCGGACGTTCCAGGACCTGGTGGCGCGCAACCGCACGCCGCTCATCGTCGTCAACGCGACCGACGTGGCGCGCGACAGCCGCTTCGAGTTCACCCAGGACCAGTTCGACCTGCTGTGCTCGGACCTCTCGGGGTATCCCGTGTCGCGCGCGGTGGCGGCCTCGTCCGCCGTGCCGTTCGTGCTGTCGCCGATCACGCTCAAGACGTACGCACCCGAGAAGGATCGGCCTCGGGGCTGCGGCTACGAGGAGCCGATCTGGCTGACCAACGCGCGCGAGGAACGGCAGGCGGGCTCGCGGCGCTTCTACCACGCGCAGCAGACCGACGCCTATCTCGACCCCCGGACCCGGTACGTCCACCTGCTCGACGGCGGCCTCGCCGACAACATCGGCCTGCGCGGCCCGCTGCAGTTGCTCTCCTCCACGGACAATCCGCGCAGCGCGGGCGTGAGGGGCCAGGCGGACCCCGACCGCAGCATCCTGCAGAAGATCAACCTGAAGAAGATCGACACCATCCTGGTCATCGCGGTCAACGCCCGCACCAGCTCGCAGAGCAAGATCGGCGAGCGCCGCAACGCGCCCAAGATCCTGCAGGTGAGCGGCGCCGTCACCGGCGGGCCGATGGGCAACTATTCCTACGAGACGATCGAGCTGCTCAAGGAGAGCATGCGCGAGTGGACGACGGACGTGCAGCAGGTGGAGGGCTGCTACGAGCTGTTCCAGGAGAACTGCCGGGAGGGCGAGCTGCCGCGGGAAAACCTGCAGAAGGTGACCTACTACCCGGTGGAGCTGACCTTCGAGTCGATCGAGGACAAGGCCAAGCGCGAGCGCCTGCAATCGCTGCCGACGTCGTTCACCCTCAAGCCCGGGCAGGTCGACGAGCTGGAGAGCACCGCGGCGGAGCTGCTCAAGCAGAATCCGCAGTTCCAGAAGTTTTTGGCGGCGTTTTCACCGTAGATCGGGGTGATACGCCAGGCTGGCGCCGACCCAGGTCTTCTCCTTGTTGAAGTCGACGCCCATCATGCGGCCCTTGCTCAGGCGGACGAGGTTGTTGACCAGGCGCGGGCGGTCCTGCCAGAGGAACATCATGCGGATCTCGGCCCTGGCCGGCTCCTCGGGCGTCTCGACGGCGGCGGCGTAATCCACCTTGCGCTGCAGGATGAAGTCCTCGGGGTCCGGCAGCGAGCGCAGGCGCTCGGCCGACGGCCCCATCTCGACGCCCAGGCCGGCGAAGGAGAAAAGGGGCTTCAGCACCCAGTTCTCCAGGTCCTCGGGCAGCTCCGCGAGATCGCTGACGAAGAAGGCCGGCGGGCACCAGCGGCTCTTGATGAACGGCAGCGAGAACTTGCTGATCTTCAGGTACCAGTTGGGATGCCCCACCCAGGTGACGTCCAGCTCGCGGTGGAAGACGTGCGAGAGATCGATCCCCTTGCGCTCCACCTCGTCGAAGATCACGCGGTTGTAGACGCGGTGGATGGGCACCTCGCGGCCGCCGTGCGGATAGAAGAGCCGGCCGCCGCGCGCGACGACATCGGTGGCGCAGACGGTGCGGATGCCCAGGAGCTGCTCGGTGACGCAGAAGTCGATGCGCGTCTTCTGCTTCTCGGGCTCGATCTCCAGCAGCACGACGTTCTCGGGATCGCAATCGCCGACGATGGCGTCGCGCAGCACGGCGGGATAGCTCTCGGCGTCGAGGCCGCTGAAGTAGGGCGTGAAGTCCTCCGGGACGGCCGGGAAGTGGGAGCGGAACTCCTTCTCCAGGAGCCACTGGAAGCCGTAGAGCGAGGGGAAGCCCTGAAGCTCGATGAGGCGCGGCGTGAGCTCGCCGTCCTCGCCGCGCACCAGGGCGAAGTCCACCTGGAGGAAGACGGTGTGGCCCTCCTCGCCGGGCACGGCGAGGCCCGGCGGCACGGCGCGATCGGCGAGCTTCAGGTAGTCCGCCGAGGTCACCGCGGCCAGCACGTCATGGGCGGCTTCGATCAGCTCGCGGGTGAGCGCCGCGGAAAGGAAGATGGGCGTCTCGCTGATGCGGAAGACCGAGGGGCACCCGCCGTCGCGCTCCAGGTCGCGCACCATCTGCTGGTAGCGCTCTTCGGTGAAATCGGCGTTGTAGGCGCGGCGGACGGTGGGAATCATGGCGTGGGGGATTGTAACGGAGCCGGCCCGCTCCGCGCCTACCCTGGTCAGATGTAGCGCGAACGCTCCATCCCTATTCCAAGAAGGAGGGTGCCTTCCATGAAGAACCTTCTGTACAAGACGGCGTTGGCGGCGGCGGTTCTGCTGGTCTGCCCGCTCGCCGCGTCGGCCCAGAAGGCCGGCTATGACTTCCTGCAGACCCCGCCCCAGGGGGCGATGATCGACCTGAGCAAGGTCGTCTGCCCCCCGAACTCGCCGCCCACGTGCCACCCGTTCGGGGGCATCGCCGTGCAGCCGCAGAAGATCCCGCTCCAGGGCGTGCCCATCTGTCCCTGCACCGGCGCCACCGACACCATCATGCACCGGACGCAGGACGCGGTGAACGGCAAGATCCCTATCACCGTGGTGGCCCTGTTCATGAAGAACAGCGGCGCCGTCACCTTCAACAACGCGCCGGTCGACGTCTACGTCACCATCAACAACTCGGGCGGAGTGATCAGCAAGAGCGCCCTGCCGCAGCTCGATCCGCTGCCGGCCTCCACCGGCACGCTGACGGTGCACGGCAACACGTTCGACTCGTCC
>DATBGJ010000357.1:0-11548 GCA_036558045.1 Thermoanaerobaculia bacterium | reverse complement strand
CTGGGCCCCCGCCGCCACCAG
This sequence comes from Thermoanaerobaculia bacterium, assembly GCA_036558045.1. Classification (GTDB taxonomy): domain Bacteria; phylum Acidobacteriota; class Thermoanaerobaculia; order Multivoradales; family UBA5704; genus DATARR01. Next base: position 11,527 of record DATBGJ010000357.1, on the reverse strand, counting down.
CGGATCGAGCGAGTCGAACGGCGTCGCCACCGCCTCCCGCGCGCCGAAGAGCGACGCCACGCCGGTGGAGACGTGGTCGGAGACCCAGGAAGGCGGCGTCCGCCGCTTGGTGTACAGCCGCTGGAAGAGATCGGGAGAGCCGAAGAGGACGCCCGCCGCCTCCGGCCTGGCGCCGGCCCGGCAGACGACGACGAGGTCCGCCTCGAAGCGGTCGAAGAACCCGGCGCCGAGGCGGGAAACCAGCCGGCCGGCGCCGCGGTCGGCGGCGATGCGGCCCAGCCGCTGCATGCGGTCGCCCGGGTCGGCCAGGGCGCTGCCGCCGGGCTGGTTGTCCACCAGCCAGACGTCCCACTCGTCTCCCGGCGCCAGCCCTTGCAGCTCCACCTCGGCCGTGCCGTGCAGCAGGTCCAGCCGCGCCGTCCCCCGCGCCTCGGTGTTCTCGCGCGACACCCCGCGCGACCAGCCGAGCGCGAAGACGACGTTGCGGTCTCCTCCCCGGGCCTCGTGATCCACCGCCCAGGTGCTGTAGGAGGCGGTGAGCGCCGCGGCGTTCGCTCCGGCGGCCGCGGCCCGGCCGGCCGCACCCTCGGGTTCCTGCGGCGTAAGCAACGCCCAGGGCAAGCCCAGCGCCAGCGAGGCTGCCGCCAGACCGATCAGAATTCGGAATCTCATTTGCACCGATGCTTCTCCTTCGGGCCGGCAGATCGCCGCGTAAAAACCTCTTCGCTGCAGTCCGGTCTTGACTATAGAGTGTAGAGCAGAAATGAAAGTAGGACACCTACGACCGCCGATTCTTGTCCCTTAAAGCGTGCCGGATACCACTAAGTAAAAAGGATCGTGCGAAGGAGGACCCCGATGCGTACGAAGCCGGCTGTGGTCTGCGCCATCTTGTTGACCGCGATTGTGATGTCCGGCAGCGCCTCGGCGCCGGCCCGGGCCCAGGGCTACTTCGGCGTCTCGGCCGGCTTCTACCAGCCGGAGGACGCGGCGCAGGACCGCACGGAGAACTTCGACATCCGCTGCGGCTACCGCATCCGCCCACCCCTCGGCTTCGAATGGAGCCTGGACCGCGTGAGCCTGGCCAATACGGTCCCCTTCCAAGCCGATCCCACGATCCCCGGCATCGACTTCGACAAGATCAACCTGGACGTGACCCTCTACAACCTCGACCTCTCCGTGCAGTGGTTTCCCCGCCGGGGCAACCTCGTGGTCTTCGGCGGCCCCGGCGTCTCCCTGGTGGACGCCAAGCTCAACGTGACGTTCCTCGGCGGCAGCGGCACGGACCCCGACAACACGACCGTCTTCACCGCCCATACCGGCCTGGCCTACGTCTGGCGGATCAACGACCGCTTCTTCCTCCGGCCCGAGGCCAAGGTGCGCCACTACTTCGGCCAGGAGGTCAATGAGCCGAACCGCATCGAGGCGTTCTACTACTCCTACAAGGCCACCGACTACGAGGCCGGCCTCACTTTCGGCTGGCGATTCGGTACCTGAGCACGGAACGAGAACTGCGCCGACATAGAATCTCCTCATGGACTACATCCGGCTCGGCAAGACCGGCCTGAAAGTCTCCCGCCTCTGCCTGGGCTGCATGACCTACGGCACGCCGCAATGGCGCGACTGGGTGCTCGACGAGGAGACGAGCCGGCCGTTCCTCCGCCGCGCCCTGGAGCTGGGGATCAACTTCTTCGACACCGCGGACATGTACTCCAACGGCGCCAGCGAGGAGGTGGTCGGCCGCGCGCTCAAGGACTTCGCCCGCCGCGACGAGGTGGCGATCGCCACCAAGGTCTACTTCCCCATGGGCGATGCCCCCAACGCCCGCGGCCTCTCGCGCCAGCACGTCTTCGACGCCATCGACGCCTCCCTGCGCCGGCTCGGCGTCGATCACGTGGACCTCTACCAGATCCACCGCTTCGATCACGAGACGCCGCTCGAAGAGACGCTGGAGGCCCTGCACGACCTCGTCCGCGCCGGCAAGGTGCGCTACATCGGCGCCTCCAGCATGTTCGCCTGGCAGCTCGCCAAGGCTCTCTATCTCGCCGACCTGCACGGCTGGACGCGCTTCGTCTCGATGCAGAACCACTACAACCTCGTCTACCGCGAGGAAGAGCGGGAGATGCTGCCGCTCTGCCGCGAGGAAGGGATCGGCGTCATCCCCTGGAGCCCGCTCGCCCGCGGCTTCCTCGCCGGCAACCGGCCGCGCGCAGGCGAAGCGGTCACCCGCCGCGCCCAGAGCGACACCTTCGCGCACAATCTCTATCGCCAGCCCGAGGACTACGAGGTCGCCGCGCGCGCGGCCGCCGTGGCGCAGCGGCGCGGCGTCAAGCCGGCGCAGGTCGCCCTCGCCTGGCTCCTCCACCAGCCCGCCGTCACCGCGCCCATCATCGGCGCCTCGAAGATGGCGCACCTGGAGGACGCCGTGGCCGCGCTGGAGATCCGGCTCTCCGAGGAGGAGCGGCGGGAGCTGGAGGAGCCGTACCGGCCGCATCCGGTGTTGGGGCACGAGTAGGGCTTTATCGTCCTTGTCTGTCCGTGCCCGTCCGTGTTCGTCCGCGTTCCCCCCGTGAACCTTTTCCCGCCCAATTCCGTCTTGGGAGGAGAAGGAGCTCATGCGCGCACTATCCCCCTCCCCCGACCTCCTCCTCGCCCGCCGCGCCGCCGGCGGCCGGGCGGACGCGTGGGAGGAGCTGCTCGCGCTCTACGGTGAGCGGGTCTACAACCTCGCCGTCCACTTCACCGGCTCGCCGGAGGACGCCGAGGACCTGACGCAGGAGATCTTCCTGCGGCTCTACCAGAACCTCCGCCTCTACCGCGGCGACGTGCCGCTCGCCGGCTGGGCGCTGCGCCTGTCGCGCAACCTCTGCATCGACCACTACCGCCGGGCCCGCCGCGAACGCCGCGCTTCCACTCTCTCCGACGAGGTGCTGGCCCTGCTGCCCGCCGGCGACGACCCGCAGGCCGAGGCCCAGAAACGCCAGCAGCTCCGCGCCGTCTACCGCGGGCTGGAGGAGATGCCCGAGGACCTCGCCGAGGTCGTGCTGCTGCGCGACCTCCAGGGCTGGAGCCTCGAAGAGACCGCGGCCTGCCTGGAGGTGCCGGTGGGGACGATCAAGTCGCGTCTCCACCGCGCCCGCCTGGAGCTCGCCGGCCGCGTCACGGCGCAGCTCGGCGCGCGCGGCGCGGGGCTCGCCGTCGCCGCTCTGGAGGCGGAGCCGTGCTGAGCTGGACCTGCCGCCGCTTCCGCGCCCGCTTCACGCCGGGCTCGGCGCATCCGCATCGCCGCGCCTGCCGGGAGTGCGCGGCCTTCGCCGCGGCGCTGGAGCAGGCGTCCGGAGTCCGCCTGCCGCCGCCTGCCAGCCTGCGGCGCGACCTGTCGGACATCGCCGCGCCCACCGCCGGCACCGTGCTGCCGTTCCCCGTGCCCAGGCTGCCGCTGCCGGACGCCCTGGCCGCGCGCCTGCGCGCCGTCCGTCCGGCGCCGCCCGAGTGGGCCCGCAGCCCGTTCTACGCCGTCGCCGCGAGCGCGCTCCTGGCGCTGCTGCTGGGACCCGCCCTCGCCTCCAACGCGGGCCGCGGCCGCGAGGCCGTCGGTGCCTTCCGGGACGAGGTCCAGCCGCTCGTGCAGCGCACCGGCGAGAGCGGCAAGGCGGAGATCGGCAGGCTCCGCACGGGCGCCTCCGCGACCTGGGGCGAGGTCCATCGCTCCGCCCAGGAATCGCTGAACCGTCTCGACGGCGAGATCTCCGGCCTCTCGGCCTGGCTGTCCGCCGTCGTCACCGAAGAAGCCACCAACCGGGATCCGCAGGGCGAGGCCGCGGATCCATAAGGAGACCCTGATGAACCCTGCAGAGAACTGGCAGACCGCCGCCGCCGAACCAGCGCCTCCCGCTGCCGCGGCTTCTCCCGCCGGTCCCCCGGCACCGATCGGTCAGAAGAACCCTGGCCTCGCCGCCCTCCTCTCCTTCTTCCCGGGGATGGGCAACGTCTACAACGGCCTCTACATGCGCGGCGTCACCTTCTTCGTCGTCGTCCTCACCTTGATCGGCATCACCAGCCGCGGCGGCAACGACCTCTTCGGCTTCGCCATCGCGTTCTTCTGGATCTTCAACGTCATCGACGCCTACCGCCAGGCGACGCTGATCAACTACGGCTACGCCCAGGACCTCGGGCTGGTCGATCTGCCCAAGCACCCGCGGGCCAGCCAGGGCGGCCTCGCGGCGGGAGCCCTGCTTTTCTTCATCGGCCTCTTCGCCATCCTCGAGCGCTACCTGTACATCCGGCTCGATTGGCTCTTCGACCTCTGGCCGTTCGGCCTCGTCCTCCTCGGCGGCTGGATGGTCTGGGCGTCGCTGCGCGACCGCCGGCGGACGCAGGAGGGAGCCTGAAAGCTAGCGAGTCACCGTCACCGTGCACCCTGGCCCGCTGGATCAGCACGGCGCCGTCGAAGCTGAGCCGCGCCGGCGCCAGGTAGACCTCCACCGCCGGATCGGCCAGTTGCACCGTGCCGACGTTCTCGATCTTGATCGGCCCGGCCAGACCGAAGCCGCCGCCGGCCCGCACGGCCGCCGGCGAAGGGAGGGGCGTCCGGTAATCCGGGATCACGAAGTCGCTGCGGACGGTGACGTACGAGCTGATCAGCCCGTCACGGATCGCGACCCCGGGAGGAAAGGCGCGGCGCACGGCGGCGGTGTCGTCCGCGAACAGCTCCGCCACGTAATACTGCCGGGGCTTGTAGTTCATCACCGAATCCCACGAGACCCACTCCTCTTCGTCCCAGGGGTGCCACAGCCCCCAGACGTGGCCGAGCTCGTGAAGGACGACCTCCTTGAACGCATAGACGCGGTCCCGCCCGCCCGTCGCCACCAGGTCGTCGAGCGTCCAGCTCTTGTGGGGATTGAACGCCACGTCGGCCTCGACGACGGCGCCCTCCTCGCGGCGCATGAAGGTGACGGCCAGGACGCCCTCGCCGAGGTCTTCCCAGCTATAGTCGAACTGACTTTTCATCGTCACGTCGTTGGGAAAGCCGACGATGTCCGAGACGCCGTTGCGGTAGGCCCAGGAGGAAGTCGGCGAGGCCGAGACCTGGAACAGGTCGCCGCTATAACGGTTCCAATAGTCCATCTGGTACTGGTCCCACGGCGAGAACGGCGAGTCGGTCAGGGGATTGACCACCACCGGGCGCGGCGCCAGCTCGTGGTAGAGGAACTTGCCGGCGAACCGCGGCGAGACCGGGACCCTTGACACGGCCCCGGCGGTCTCGACGATCCCCGGGGCGCCCTCTCCGGGCAGCGGCGGGACCGCGGCCTCGGGTGCGGCCAGCGGCGGCAGCGCGCCGGCGGCCGGAGCGGGCGGCGCGGCGGGGTTCCACTCCTTGGCCGGCAGCGCCGTGGCGGCGGGCAATCCAGGGCGCGGCGCCAGGGGGATGCGCGCCGCCAGGGACCGCACGGCGCCCACGAGGTCGCGGAAGGTGACCGGCGTCCCCTTGAGCATGAGAGGCACGGAGCTCGCCCCCGGCGCGGCCAGGGTCGCCACCTCGCGGAACATCCCCTGTCCGGCGCCGACGACCGGCGTGAGGGTGGGATGGTTGAGGTCCTCCAGGAAGAGGAGATAGCGGGCCCCGGGCTGGAGGTGAACCGAGATGCAGGTGTCGTCCGCGACCGTCCCCAGGGTGCCGCCGGGCACGGTGACGGAGATGCGTTCCGGGGGCGTCCCCCGCAGGCGCTCCTCGACGCGCAGCGTGTAGTCGGTGAGGATCAGGGTGTGCGGCGCGTTCCAGCGGCTCCGGCGCTCCTCGACCGTGGCCACCACGATGTTGGGAGAGGCCGCCGCGATCTCGCGGACGCTCATCGGCTCGACGTGGGCTGTCAGGACGGAGGGAGAGACAGCGAGGCCCAGGCAGAAGATCAGGGCGGCGCGGCAGGATTTCCGAGCCATGGACAGGCTCCTTTCGAAGAGCCCTCCCGTCGCGATCCTTCCGGCTCAGAAGACGGCAGACTTCAACGCAACCACTTGGATTCTACACCGGATCACGGCTTGTACATCGCCAGATATCCCGCCAGCCCGCCCAGCAGCGGCAGCACCCACCAGAGCAGCGTCGAGGCGCGCGGGGCGCGGCGGATGAGCACGATGACGCCGCCGAAGACGATCCAGATCAGCACCTTGAGCCAGAGCCAGCCGGGCCAGATGCCGGGGTTCGAGAGGCCGATCTTTGCCAGCGCGCCGAAACCGCTGACGAGGATGAGCACGAGCGCGAGGCCGTGCGTCATGCCGGCGAGCTTGCGGCTGGCGCCGGACTGCAGGCCCGACAGCATGCTGCCGAAGGCGGTGAACAGCAGCATGATGCTGAGGACATGGATCACTTTGTAAGCGGCGAGGCTCATCGGCACCCTCCTCCGGAAAAGGACGGGATGGATTCTATCCCGGCGGCGCAGCGGCCTCGACGGTGCTCGGCGCCGGCACCGGCGGCACCGGCTCGGAGGGACGCCCGGGCGCGGTCAGGCCTTCGAGGGTGTAGGGCGTCACCTCCTGGCGCGGATACCAATGCCGGCTGTGCTCGGCGAAGCGCTCCAGCCGGTGATGCCAGCGGTAGTGCGAGACCACCATCGACTTGTCGTCCACCTGGATCCAGTTGCAGGTGTTGGCTTCCCGCTCGCCGCCGCGGCCGCGGTTGGAAGTGGTCGTCCCCGAATGCAGGATGACGACAGGCGGCCGGCCCTTGGGATAGAACTCCTCCGAGTTGCCGATGTAGGCCTGGTGCAGATGCCCGGAGAGGATGAGATCCACGCCGGCGCTGGAGAACAGATCGATGGCTTCGTAGGCGTTGACCAGCACGTTCTGGGTGCCGAAGTTCGGCGGCGGGATGAGGTGATGATGCGCCACCACGACCTTGAAGACCGCCTCGGGAGTGGCGCGCAGCAGCGCCTCCACCTCCAGCAGCCGGCGCAGAGCGATGCGCCCGTCCTTCAGGGTCAGGCCGTAGGCGGTGTTGATGCCGACGACCAGCATCTCGTCGTCGCGGTAGACCGGCTCGAGCTCGGGGCTGAAGTACTTCCGATAGCAGCCGTACGGATTGAAGAGCCGTTCCCAGACGCGGTAGAGGGGCACGTCGTGATTGCCCGGCACGGTGAGCGTCGGCACCGGCATGCGGTCGACGAAGGCGCGGGCCTGGCGGAACTGCTCGGGCTTGGCCCGCTGCGTCAGGTCGCCGGAGATGACGACGAGGTCGGGCCGGTTGCGTTCGATGAGCTCCAGCACTCCCTCGGACACCCGGGGCAGGTGGGGCGGGCCGAAGTGGACGTCCGAGATGTGGAAGACGGTGCGCAGGGCTAGCCAGCCTCCCGGCTGAAGAGCTGCTCGACGTTGCGCGAGACCTCGGCCGCCGCGAAACCGGAGACCGCGGCGATGAGGTCCGGCCCGTGGCGGCGGCCGACCAGGAAGCCGGCGACGGCCGCCAGCAGCAGGGCCGGGATCGGATAGGTCACCACCAGCCGCTCCCAGTCGAACCCCTCCGGCACGATCTCGTCGATCAGCTCGTCGATCATCGAATCCCGCTCCTGGATCTCCGTCGTCATGGTGGTCTTCCTCCTCGTCTTGGGCCCTCAGTCCTGGACCTTGGGTTCAGGACCCAGGACCCAGGACATCGGGATCAGATTAACGCCTGTTTCGGGCCCTCCTTATTCCTCCTCGCTGCCGCCGCGCCCGCGGGCGATCAGGCCGAGCAGGAAGCCGACGCCGGCCGCGATCAGCAGCGCCTTGCCCGGATTGTCCCGCACGTAGAGGCTGACCTCGCGCGACAGGTTGCCCGCTTCGGAGCGCACCCGCTGGTAGCTCCGCTGCGCGTTCTCCGACACCTCTTCATAGGTGTCCCGCGCCCGCTCCGCGCCGCGGCGGATCTCTTGGGACGCGCGCTCGGCGCCGCGCCGGACGTCCTCGGAAACCTTCTTGTATTTGCTCTGCACGTCCTCGCCCAGCTTCTGGAATCTCTGGCGCGCGGAAACCACACCGTCACCTTCGCGTGCCATATCGGCATCCTCCGGATTGGCTGCTTCGGCCATGACTGCCTCCGTTTCTACAGGAGATGGAGAAAAATCCTGCCGGCCTCCTGGCAGGGGCTGCTGTGTAGGTTTAGCAGAAATCGTGCCGCAGTGCACGCCTGCTAAACTCGCCCCCGCCATGCCCACCGTCACCTTCCACGGCGCCTGCGGCGTCGTCACCGGCAGCTCCACCCACCTCGATTGGGGCGAGCACGAGCTCCTCGTCGACTGCGGCATGTATCAGGGCGGCGAGGAGCTGGAGCGGCGCAACCGCGATCCCTTCAAGTACCAGCCGCGCGAGCTCACCGCCGTCGTCGTCACCCACGCGCATCTCGATCATACGGGCCTGCTGCCGCGCCTGGCCGCCGAGGGCTTCTCGGGTCCCATCTACTGCACCAAGGCGAGCCGCGGCCTCATCTCGCTCGTCCTCCAGGACGCCGGCGAGCTGCAGGAGGAAGAGGCCCGCTACGCGCGCCAGAAGGGGTACAGCCAGCATCGCGAGCCGCGGCCGCTCTACACCTCCGAGGACGCCCGCCGCGCGCTGAAGCTCCTGCAGCCGATCCCCTTCGACGAGGAGCGCGAGCTCTTCCCCGGCGTGCGCCTGCGCTTCACCCGCGCCGGCCACCTGCTGGGCGCGGCCAGCGTCGAGGTCTCCGGCAAGGGCGCCGACGGCGAGCGCCGCACCTGGTGCTTCTCCGGCGACGTCGGCCGCTACGGCGTGCCGATCCTCAAGGACCCCGAGCCGCCGCCCGGACCGGCCGCCGCCCTGCTGCTCGAATCCACCTACGGCGACCGGCGCCACTCCGCAGAGGACGCCGCGGCAGCGCTGGGCAGGATCATCGACGAGACCTACGGCCGCGGCGGCATGGTGATCATCCCGGCCTTCGCCCTCGGCCGCACGCAGGAGGTGCTCTATCACCTCTCGGCCCTCGCCGACGCCGGCCGGCTCGATCCCGCCACCGTCTTCCTCGACAGCCCGATGGCGATCGACGCCACCGAGATCTACCAGCGCGCCGAGGCCGAGCACGACGAGGAGCTCAAGGCCCTGGCCAACGATCCGCTCCAGGCCAGCCGCTTCACCCGCGTGCGCACCGTCGATCAATCCAAGACGCTCAACAGCCGCGCCCAGCCGGCGGTCATCGTGGCCTCGAGCGGCATGGCCAACGGCGGCCGCGTGGTCCACCACCTCCTCCACCGGCTGGGGGATCCGCGCAGCTCCGTCGTCTTCGTCGGCTACCAGGCGGCGGGCACCCGCGGCCGCGCCCTCGTCGACGGCGTCGAGACGGTCGCCATCCACGGCCAGACGGTGTGGGTGAAGGCGCGCATCCACCAGCTCAACGGCCTCTCGGCGCACGCCGACCGCGACGAGCTGCTGCGCTGGTGCCGCGCCCTGCCGGCGCCGCCGCAGCGGATCTTCTTGAACCACGGCGAGGACCCGGCGCGCAAGGCGCTCGCCGTCGCCATCGCCGAAGAGCTGGGATGGCCGCGCCCGCGCCTGCCGCTCAGCGGAGAGTCCGCGCCTTGGTAGACGTCGAGACCTCCGGCGACGTCACGTCGATCGGGCCGCTTCCCCGGCGCGACCGCGGCGGCCCGTCGCTCGCCGGCAAGCTCGCCCGCTACTTCCACCTCACCTTCCGCCAGTCGTACGAGGACTCGATCCTCCTCACCGCCTCGGCGCTCGCCTTCGTCACCGTCCTGTCGCTGATCCCGCTGCTGACCGCCTTCTCGTTCGTCGGCGCCCGGGTGTTCAGCCAGTACCCGCAGCGCAGCCTGGAGGTCTTCGTCCAGATCCTGCCCTATACCGACAAGAGCGTCGTCGAGAAGATCTCCGAGTTCCTCGACCAGGCGGAGACCATCCACGGCTTCGGCGTCGTCGCCTTCTTCTTCACCACCGTGCTGCTGTTCTCCACCGTCGAGGAAAGCCTCAACAAGATCTGGATCGTCTCGCAGCGCCGGCCGTTCCGCGTGCGCCTGCTCTCCTTCGTCCTCCTCCTCTTCTTCGGGCCGATGCTCATCGGCGCCACCTTCTCCAGCCTCATCCTGCTGCGCCAGAGCTCGGCGTTCCGCAGGGTGTTCCAGGAGTCGGTGCTGCTCACCCTGCTGCCGTTCATAGCGACTGTTGTCGGCCTCACCATCCTGTATTGGGTGGTGCCCTACACCGCCGTGCGGCTGCGCAACGCGCTGGCCGGCGGGCTCCTCGCCGGCATCCTGCTGGAGATGCTGCGCCAGGGCTTCGGCTCCTACGTCGAGCTGTTCCGCAACGTCAACGTCGTCTATGGGGGGTACGCCTTCGCGCTGCTCTTCATGATCTCGCTGGAGCTGACCTGGACGATCATCCTCTTCGGCGGCGAGGCGGCCTACACGGCGCAGCACTTCGGCATCCTCGCCCGCGGCCTGCACCGCCATCCGCCGGTGCAGGCGAGCTGGGTGGGGCTCGCCGCCCTGACGCTGATCGCCCGCCGCTTCACCCGCGGCGAGCCGGCGCTCTCCCGCGAGGTCCTGGCGGACGGGCTCAGCCTGACCGTGGGCGAGGTGGAGCGCATCCTTCATCCGCTCGTCACCCACGGCCTGCTCAAGGTCCACGGCGGCAACGAGCACGTCCTCGCCGCCGATCCGCACGAAATAGCAATCGAGAGGGTCCTCGCCGCCTACGATCACCGGGCGAGGCGAGGCGCCGAGCTGGTGGGAGGCGAGATCGCCTCGCGTCTGGAGGAGCTGATCGGAGCCCTCGCCTCCAGCCGTTCGGGGACACTCGGCTCGCTGACGGTGGCGGACCTCCTGGAGGCCCCGAAGATCGCGGAAACGCCGTCCTTGCAGGAGCTTGCCCCCGCGGGTACAATACCGCCCTCCCGCACCGTGGGGCAGTAGCTCAGCTGGGAGAGCACCACGTTCGCAACGTGGGGGTCGAGGGTTCGAATCCCTTCTGCTCCACCAAACCTTTACCCTGAGCCCGGCTCTCAGGTGATGCCTTCCTCCTACGCGCCAACGAATCGTCCATCATTGTCCCTCGGCTGACTTCGCCTGCGCCGGGTTGAAGCGCTGTCACTTGGTCTCCCACTTCTTTGGGCGCTTGAGCCCATGCGGAATCTGGGTGCTCTCGTCGCCCACCATGACTTCGAGGTCCACCTGTCTGAGGTCGATGGCGCCCCTCAAATCAGCTCCACTGACGACGACACCACATAGCACGGCACCGGCAAACCTAACTCCTCTTAAATCAGCATTTCGAAGGTCCGCGCTCTGGTCCACCTCCAGAGTTCCCGAATCAGTTTCTGCAGGGCATGCCCCAAGTTTGGCATTCTCGAGCACCGCCCCACTTAGCTTTGCCTCGGACATCTTGGCGCCGCGCAACTCTGCATTCACAAAATTTGCGCCCAAGAGTCTAGCGTCTCGCAGAATAACGCGGTCCATATGTGCGTCTACCAAAATTGAGTGTGAAAGGTTGCTTTCTCTCAGATTTGTGCCCTCCAGGCAGGCATTAGAAAGGTCGATTC
>DATBGJ010000356.1:0-1712 GCA_036558045.1 Thermoanaerobaculia bacterium | reverse complement strand
TGGAAAGGCTGCAGGTGGTCGAACCACTCGTAGACCCGGCTGAGCGGCGAGGCGGCGAGGCGGCCCCGAACCCCGCGGTCCCAGCCGCACGCCGTGGCGGCGGCTTCGCCGGTCAGATAGAGCACGACGTCCTCGCAGGTGTCCGCCGGCCCTCCCTGATGAAAGGCGAAGACGAGGCCGTAGGCGGCGCTCCCGCGTCCGCCTGCCGCCTCGATCGCCATCTGGCGCGCCCACTCGAGGATCATCCTCTGCTCGACGGAGCCCGGCCGCACCTTGCCGTGTCCCCGCAACGTCAAATCTCCCTCGGGAGACTGCATCTCGAAGGGAGCGTAGAGGCTGAGGAAGTACCAGGCGTCGTCGGCGTGGCGCGGCTCGACGAACGCCTTCCATGCCAGCGGCTCGCCTTCCGTGCCGATCCACAAGCCGCGCAGACCGACCCGCACCAGCTCCCGCGGCTGCCGTCCGCGGCGCAGCTCGATGACCGGCCCGGGCGCGGTGGCGGGGACCGTCCGGCTCGCGCCTGCCGCCGCCGCCTTGCCGGCGGGATGGTCGCCGCCGCAGCCGTTGAGGCAAAGGAGCGCCAGCAGCAGGCGCGCGGCATGCCGGCGGATTCGCATCTCTAAAGCAGCGTGCCCCGCAACACGAGGCTCGCGAAGGTGAAGTAGATGATGAGGCCGGTGACGTCCACCAGCGTCGCGACGAAGGGCGCCGAGGCGCTCGCCGGGTCGAAGCCCAACCGGCGCAGGAGAAACGGCAACGACGAGCCGATGAGGGTCCCCCACAAGACCACTCCGATCAAGCTCAAGGCTACGGTGACGGCGATCAGCCATCCGTGCTCGCCGTAGGTATGAAACGACGTCTGCCAGATCGCGATACGAGTGAAGCCCAGAACCGCCAGGATGGCTCCCAGCCCGAGGCCCGAGACGAATTCGCGGCGGCACACCCGCCACCAGTCGCGCAGGCGCACCTCGGAGAGGGCCAGGGCGCGGATGATCAACGTCGTCGCCTGCGAGCCCGAGTTGCCGCCGCTGCTGATGATGAGGGGAATGAAGATCGCGAGCACCGCGGCGCGCGCGATCTCCTTCTCGTAGTAGCCCATCGCCGTCGCCGTCAGCAGCTCGCCGATAAAGAGCGCCGAGAGCCAGCCCGCCCGTTTCTTGATCATCTCCAGCAGGCCGACCTGGAGATAGGGCGCGTCGAGGGCCTCCGAGCCGCCCATCTTCTGGATGTCCTCGGTGGCCTCCTCCTCGACGACCTCGACGATGTCGTCCCAGGTGACGATGCCCTTCATCCTGCCGTCGGCGTCGAGCACGGGGATGGCGATGATGCCCTGCCGGGCGAGGAGCTGGCTGGTGGTCTCCTGGTCCGTGTCCTCGGAGACCGTGACCAGGTCGGTATTCATCACCTCGGAGACCTTCTTGTCGCCCGGCGCGGTGAACAGCTCGCGCAGCGACATGACGCCGAGCAGGTGCTGCTGCGAGTCGAGCGCGTAGGCGTAGTTGATGGTCTCCAGGTTCTGCCGCGCCTGCATGCGCAGATAGCCGATCGCCTCGTCCGCCGTCATGTCCGGCCGCAGCCGCGCGTAGCGGGGGCTCATCAGGCCGCCCGCGTCGTCTTCCGCGTAGGCGAGGAGGGTGGTGACCTCGCGCCGGGTGGCGGGATCGAGCAAAGCCATCAGCTCGCTCCGCTCCTCCGGCTCGGCCTCCTGCAGC
>DATBGJ010000355.1:0-5131 GCA_036558045.1 Thermoanaerobaculia bacterium | reverse complement strand
GTATTCTGGATGAGGAACACCATCAGGAACGTCACGATGGTCGTCCCCGTGTTGATCACCAACTGCCAGGTATCGGAAAACCCGAACAACGGCCCGGAAAGACCCCAGACGACGATTACCAGGACGGCGGCCAGAAATACTCCGGGCGTGCCGGTGACGTTCGACGTGGCTTGCGCAAACTTGCGGAAGATCTCTTTCATGGAAGATCGGGCGATGCCGCTGATGGGTTTTTCCTCTCGGAGTACCTGCCAGACCATCCGGCAGGTGAGGGAAGCTCAGATCAAGATTTGTGCCATCACAGGCGCCGCGCTCTGCTAGAATTGATAGAAGACTTCGAGGTTCAGCGATGAAAACTCCCTTCCGCCGCCGTCTCGTCCTCTCCGGTCTGCTCCTCACCTGCGCCGTGCGGCCCGCTTCGGCGGCGGCGGCGGCCGTGTCCCAGGGATTCGAGGCCATCGACGCGCAGCTCCGCCAGGGCCAGTGGGAGGCGGCGCGGACCGCCTCGCTGGAGCAGATCCGGATGCGGCGCAAGACGCTGTTCGGCTCCTACCTCGGCGACACGGTGGCGCGGCTCGCGGTGGCCGAAGCCGGCCTGGGCCGGGTGGAGGACGCGATCTGGCATTGGCATATCGCGCAGAACCTGGACCGCTCCGACGACATCGGCGAGATCCTCGCCGCCTTCGGCAAGGCCGGCGAGCTGCTGGCGCGCCATCCCCTGCGCCGCAAGGACGAGCCGCCCGTCGGCCTGACAGTGTCGCGGGCAGACCAGGTGCGGCCGGCGCGGAAACTGGCGGGAGACCTGCCGCAACTCGCCGACGACGTCATGCGGCTGCCGGCCCCCAAGGGTCTCAGGGTACAGGCGGTGGTCGACGCCGAAGGCACGCTCCGCGAGCCCGTGGTGCTCTCGGGCGGTCTGCCGGGCGCCGTGTGGGAGGCCCTGGAGGCGCTGCGCGGCTGGCGCTTCGAGCCCGCGCGCCAGGGCGAGCAGGCCGTGGCCGCCTTCCAGGAGCTGACGCTCAATCCGCCGGAGGGAAAATCGCTGCCTGAGCTGGCGGTCCTGTCCGGCAAGCCGGCCGAGGTGGAGAGCCTGCTGCGCGCCGGCAAATGGAAGGAGGCCGGCAAGAGGACCCGCAAGCTCTGGACCGCGGAGCTCGACGGCGATCAGCCGGCGCAGCAGCGCCTCGCGGCCCTCCTCGCGCTGCGCGCCCTGGCCGACGCCGGAGCCGGCGAAACGGAAGCCGCGATCTGCCGCTGGCAGGCCGCCCAGCACCTCGACGAGCGGCTCTACGACGCCGACCTCTCTCCCTACGGCACCGCCGGCAGACTGCTGGACGCCAACCGCTGGGGCGCGGCACGGGTGGAGCTCGTGAGCGGACGGATCCTGCAGCCCGTCATGACGAGGCGGCCGGCCCTTTCCTACCCGGACAAGCTGCGCAAGAAGGCGCTCCAGGGAATCGTCGTCCTGACGGGGATCGTGGACGAGCGGGGAGCCCTGCGCCAACCGACGGTCGTGCGCATGTACAGCATCACCGGCGAAGAGATGGGAGAGATCGAGTCGGCGACCTTCGCCGAGCCGTTGAACCCGCGGAAGCTGATGGCGGTCAACGCGCTCGACTCCTTCTGTGACTGGCATTTCCGTCCCGCCACGCTGAACGGCGGCGCGCCGGTGGCCTTCCAGGAGATCTTCGCGGTGCCGTTCAGCACGGGCTCACAGCCCATCTATGGCCGCTTTCCCGACGGAGTGATCCCCGTCCGCACCGGCATGCCGGACCGCACCGGCGGGACGTTCCAGTCGACGAGACCCGAGGCGATCCAGAACGCCCGGGACGGCCGGCCTCCCGATTGATGAGCGGAAAAACGGGGCACCCGAACCGGCGCGCCCCCCAACTACAGCGAAACTACATCGGCCGCTCGCAGCCGTTGACCTTCGGGGCGTGCGCGCCCCTCGGGCGGAACGGCTTCACGTCGAACTCCACCAGCCGCGGGTCGGACCTGCCCCACGCGGCCTTCACGGCGTAGCGCAACCGGCCGGCCAGGGAACGACAGGCGGTCATCGACTGCCGAAGCTCCTTGCTGGCCTGCTTCCAGGCCGACAAGTGATTCTGCTGGCGCTCCTTGATGTCCTTGAGCTCCTGCAGTTGCGCCGCCAACTCGAGCTTGACCTCACAGGCGTAAGGCAGCTCCGCCTCGTGCTCGGTCGCTCGAACCACCAGCCGTTGGAAGTTGAGGATCAGCTTGGCGTACGAGTTGCCGGTGTTCACCGCTGATCATCTCCCGCCTTGGCCTGAGCCGCCTGGACGGTGGGCGGCCCCGGAGTGGGAACCGGGGTCTCACCGCCGGGCGGCTTTTCCTCCTTGGCCTTGGACGTGGAACGCGGCCGGAGCGGCTTTACTCTGAACTGCGTCAACCACTCGGACTCGGAGCCGAGGTTGGCCTTGACGGCGAACTGCAGCCGCCGCGCCACCTCTTTGCCGTCCTTGCGCAAGGCCGTGAAGTCCTTGGTGAGCTGCAGCTTCTCGGCCTTGAGGGCCTCGTGGCGGGCCCGCATCTCCCGGGCTCGGGGGATCAGCTCCTCGAGGGCCTGGAGTTGCGGCGCCGCGGGACCGAGATGGTCGGCCTTGTCCAAGGCTGCGGCCCGCAGGTCCTCCCAGAACTGCAGGATGTCCGCGATGGACTTGATCCTGGCCTTCTTGGGTTTGGTCTCTGCATCGGGCATCGTCGTCCTCCTTTCGCGAGTTGAACGACGGTTGCTGCCGCCTCGTCCGTCAGCCGACCTGGCGGGCGAAGGCGAGCACGGATTCCGTCAGGTCCCCGGCGCAACCGTTGACCTGCGGCGCGAACACGGTGACGCACACCTGGCCGCCCGAGATGCTCACCGTCACCGGGTAGCCGGCGGCGGTGCCATAGCGGGCGGCGTAGGCGGCGTAGAGCGCGGCGACCTCGGGCGTGGGAAACGTCTTCACGCTCTCGATCGCCTTCTCCTCATGCGCGAGCTGCCAGGCGGGCATCGCCCGCAGCTCCTCCTGCACCCGCTCCGACTTGAGGCGCTCCTGCACCTCCGGAGGGGCGCCTCCCGCCGGCGGAGTGCCGTTCGCGGGCGGCGTCTCCGGCCCGGGAACGGCCACCGGCGGGTACGCCATCGACTTCGCTTCGACTGCGGTCTGCGTGTTCATGCTGCTTCTCCTTTCGGAAACTTCCGGGCCTTCATGGCCCGGAAGAGCTCATTCATTGCCCTACCCCTCTCTCATTGCAGCGCTTCCAGATCGAGGTCGAGCTCCGGGGTTTCCAGCCGGAGGTGCGGCGGCCGGGCCGGCCCCGGGCGGAACGCCTGCGTCGGATAGCGGCGGAAGCGGTGGATCGCCGCGGCGGCGATGGACACCATCTGCTCGAAATCGGCCTCGCTGCAGCGCCGAGCCGCCATCTCCACCGTGGCCAGGGCCTTCACCACGCCGATCCGCCGGATGTCCGCCGGGAAGCGCTCGACGAGCTCATGGATCAACGGATGGATGTCCTCCGCCCGGCGCGGCGTCGGCAGAGCGAGGGCGACGTCCAGCGAGGCGAGGGCCGCCTCGTAGAGCCTGCCGGCGCCGAGAAAGCTCCGGCGCGCCGTGCCCAGCAGGCTCGAGGCCTCCTCCCGGTCGCCGGTGAGCAGCGCCACCTTGCCTTCCCTCCAGGCCACCTCGGCCATCGCCGCCGAGTCGGTGACGCGGCCGTAGAGCGGGCGCGCGGCCGCCACCAGACCGCGCGCCTTCTCCCCATGGCCGGCCAGCGCGTAGCAGACCGCCAAGGTCAGGCCGGCGCGCAGGCCGAGCAGCTCGTCGCGGTGCAGATCGAGCATCGGGCAGGCCCGCGCCAGCGGCGGAATCGCCGCCTGCACCTGGCCCTCGTCGAGGAACAGGAAGCCGAGCTCCGCCAGGCACTCCCCCTCCTCCAGCACGGCCGCGAGGTCGCGGTAGATGGACGCCGCCCGCCAGAGCAGACCCGCCACTTCGTCCTCGCGCCGCTGGTCCCGCCGCAGATAGGCGAGCAGGTGGCAGTAGAGGGCCCGCTCCTCGGCATCGGGCGGACAGGTGAGATGAGACGCCGCCTGCCCGAAGCACTCCTCCGCCTCCTGCAGATCGCCCTGCAGCCGCCGGGCGTTCCCCAGCAGCGCCAGGCCGCGGGCCTTGACCTCCTCCACCCGGCTCGCCTGCCGCCGCGCGAAGGGCTGCTCGGCGATGCGCAACGCCAGGCGCGCCAGCCCCTCGGCCCGCTGGGGATCCGCGGGCTGCGCGCTCCGGCTCTCGCCGAGCAGCATGTCCGCGAGCCTGAGATCGCCGAGCGCCCGGCTCCCCGCGAGCGCCATCTGCTGCGCCGCCGGGCTTCCCAACAGCGCGTCGAAGAGCTTGCGGACCTCGGCGATCTGCTCCTCCATGCGGCGCACCAGACCGGGAGCGCGCGCCTCCAACGCCTCGAAGGCGCGGTCGTAGACATCCGCGGACTCCGGCGGCGCCTCCGTGGCCTCGCCTTCCAGGCTCTCCCGCGCCACGCCCCGGCAGACCGCACAGCTCAGCAGGTGGAGCAGGTCCGCCTTCCTCTCCGGCGACAGCCCGGCGAGGAACCCGGCGAGCCTCGCGTCGTGATCCATGTCCTCTTTCATGGCTTCTTCTCCCTGGGCGCCGCCGCCCCGTCGAAATCCCTGGACAACCCCAGCAGCCGCGCCAACCTGGCGATGTGCTCACGGGCCTCGCTCTTCTGCCCCGAGCCCAGCCCCGTGCTCGGCGGCGGCTCGCCGGTGAACAGCTCGTCGAGCGAGACGCCCAGCTCCCGCCGCAACGCCAGCAGCGCCGCGAGCGGAGGCATGTGGATCCCGCGCTCCCAGTGGCCGAGCCGCATCCGCGTCACGCCCAGGCGCTGCGCCAGCTCGGCCTGCGGCCAGCCGCGCCGCTTGCGCAACCGGACGATCCGCCGGCCGAGCTCGGCGAGCTCGCGCGCGTCCTCTTCGCCGGCCGCCGGCGTGCACCCCACTGCCCCGTCGTCATCCATTAACGTAGCCATTCATCATCCTTTCTCGTGGCAATCGGGAGTCTACGGCGGCCCTCCGGATGGTGTCTAGCCATAAAGTTCACTGAATTCGCGCGCTTCTGCTCCA
>DATBGJ010000354.1:0-4295 GCA_036558045.1 Thermoanaerobaculia bacterium | reverse complement strand
GTGGTGGAGGCGGGAGCCGACATGACGTCAGGCTCCAGCGGCGGTCCTTGGATCCTCAACTTCGGGGTCCCCGCCGAGGGGCAGAGCCTGGGAGGAGGGCTCGGCTTCAACCTGGTCGTCGGCGTCACCTCCTACCTGAATCTGCCGACGTCGCTGCGCTCGATGGGAAGCTCCTATCTCGACCAGCGCCTGCAGTCCCTCTACGAGGAGATGTGCGCCCGGCGGGCGGGAAACTGCGGCTAGATCAACGCTGGATCAGACCCGGCAGCGACAAGAAGAAGAGGACGTAGACGCAGAACAGGGCGCGCATGGCGCCGCAGAGCCGCACCAGCCCTCGATCCTCCAGAAAGCGATACCTTCCGCCAAGCAGGAACCGCAGAAGTGCCACGTCGCCGCGGAGATCGCTGCCGGCGAGCGGTGCCGGACGCCCGAGGGATGCGTAGACGAGAGGATGGCGCCGGCTCAGATCCTCGCACAGGCGCAAAGCCAGCAGGCACCACACCAGGACCGCCGACCAGTAGACGGCGAAGAGGACGGGAAACAGGCTCACCGGCATTTCCTGAGACAAAGAATCTGCCGGTGAGGATACACCAGATCGAGCTACGGACACTGGATCGGACACGGGTGGGCGCAGCAGACGCACCGGTTGGTATCCGGACAGCAGACCAGGATGCCGTTGCAGTGGGCCGCCTCGGAGGGCTTGGGCGTGAACAGTCCGAGAGCGCCGGCGGTGGCCGCAAGGGCGAACAACAAGGCGATGAGCTTCCTGCGCATGGTTGGACCTCCTCGAAGAACGGTTGCGGCTTTGTAACGAATAGCCTCTGCCGTTCGTAATCCCCGGCATGCGTAGCACCGCTCTGTTTCTCGTCCCTCTACTGTGGATGGCATGCGCGATCCAGGCGTTTGCCCAGCTCCAGCCCGCGGGGAGCCTTGCCCTGGGCAGGCAATATACACGGATGTTTTACGACGGGCAGCTCGAGCAGCTCTGGACGGCAATGTCGGACGGTATGCGGGGCGAGCAGGGCTCGGTCGGCAACCTGTCGGAATTCCGCCAAAAAGTCCAAGACCTCGTCGGCGGAGAGACCAGGCTGCTGAGTGAGAAGGTGATCCGGGAGGGCGGACAGGAGGTTTACGTTCGCCGGGTCAGGTACGAGAAGAGCGCCGAGCCGTTCGACCTGAAATGGACCTTCGACGGGCGCGGCGGGATCTCGGACTTCAGCATCAGACCCGCTTTACCCGCTACAGAGTTCAAATACCGAACCAGGACCAGGCTCAGGTTGCCGTTCGACGGAGAGTGGTACGTGGCCTCGGGCGGGAGGAGGCCGGAGCAGAACAGCAATCATTACTACGAATACCTGTCGCGGTTCGACGTCGATTTCGACCGGGTGGAAGACACCCGCTTTGACCGGGACGCCCCGCCGCCGCGCAACGAAGACTTCGCCGCCTTCGGCCAGCCGATACTGGCTCCCGGCGCGGGTAAGGTCTCGATGGTCAGGGACGGGATTCAGGACAACACCCCAGGCATTCCCAATCTCGACCGCCGCGAGAGGGCCGGGAATTATGTCGTCATCAATCACGGGAACGGAGAGTACTCACTCCTCGCGCACCTCAAGAACGGCAGCGTCAAGGTCCGGGCCGGCGAGCCGGTGGAGGCGGGGCAGATCGTCGGCGCCTGCGGAAACAGCGGTAACAGCAGCGGCCCGCACCTGCACTACGGCCTGAGACGGGCGGCGGACCCCGGCAGAGGCATGAGCGTTCCCGCCCAATTCCTTCATTACCTTGCCGATGGGAAGTCGGTAAAGCGCGGAGAGCCGGTGCAGGGGCAGAAGGTCAAGAGTCTAATGGTGCGTTGATCCTCCCGGGTTCTTCTTCGCCGACTCCAGGCCGGCATGGATGGTGGCGATCCAGGCCTTGGTGTCGATGAAGCCGCTGCCCCAGCTCTTCCATTCTTCGGGCAATCCGTCCGTCTGGAGCTGCTCGAGGCTCTTGCCGGCCGCCATGCCCTTGCGCACGACGCCGGTGGTCTCGGTCAACATGTGGTGGAACGCCTTCAGGTCCTCCACCGTCGAGAGAGGTCCGTGGCCGGGGATGACCTTGGCGTCTGCCGGGATCTGCGCGATGATTTTCCCCACGTTGTCGATCAGCCCCTGGACGCTGCCGCCGCTCTCGAGATCCACGAAGGGGAAGCGGCCGGCGAAGAAGTCATCTCCCATGTGGACCACGTTGGACTTGGTGAAGAAGATGACGCTGTCGCCGTCCGTATGGCCGTGGGGATAGTGGATGACCTTGATCTCCTCGCCGTTGAAGTAGACGGAGACCGCGTCGGCGAAGGTGATCACCGGCAGGGCCTCGGCCGGCGAGGGTGCCACGTCGTTGCCGCGGATGTGCTGCGGCGTGGAGAGCCGCTTGCGGACGTTCTCCTGGGCGATGATCGGCGCCTCGGGCCCGAAGACGGCGTTGCTGCCGGTATGGTCGCCGTGCCAGTGGGTGTTGAGGACGAACTTGAGCTTGCCGGGATTGAGGCTCTTCAAGGCCGCGCGGATCTTCTCCGCCAGCGGCGCGTACTGGTCGTCGACGATGAGGATGCCGTCGCTCCCCGCCGACACGCCGATGTTACCGCCCGAGCCCTGCAGCATGTAGATGCCGCCGACGACGGGGATGGCCTTCATCTCGACCTTCGAGAAATCCTGCTGCTGCGCCGCCGCCGGCAGGGCGGCCAGGGCGAGCGCCAGAGCGAAGCGTAACGTCCTACGCATGGCAGATTCCTCCGTTGGTGAGCCGCACCGCGGCGGCGAATCTACCACGGGGACGGCGGGGCACGTAGGCCCGCCGCTACTCGTAGCGCAAGGCTTCAATGGGATCCAGCCCCGCCGCCCGCGATGCGGGGTAGATCCCCGAGGCGAGCCCCACCGCCATGGCGACGCCGGTGGAGAGCAGGATCGAGGCGCCGGTGACGATGGTCTCCCAGCCGGCGTAGGCGGCCACGCCGCGCGCCAGAGCCAGGCCGGCCACGATACCGGCGAGGCCGCCGATCAGCGAGATGGCGAACGACTCGACGATGAACTGGAAGCGGATGTCGCGGCTGCGGGCGCCCACGGCGCGGCGGACGCCGATCTCGCGCGTGCGTTCCAGCACCGTGGCCAGCATGATGTTCATGATGCCGATGCCGCCCACCAGCAGCGAGATGCCGGCGATGGCCCCCATCACCACGTTGAACAGCCGTTGCGTGCGCCGGCTTTCGGCCAGCAGGGCCTCGGGGACGACCAGCTCGTAATCGGCCGCGCCGCCGTGCAGCCGGTCCAGGAGATCGTGCAGTAGCGAGGCGGTCTCGCCGCTGTTCGTGCCGTCTTTCAGGCGCACGATGATCTCGTCGAGCGGCGAGGCGAGCTCCGAATGCTCGAACTTGCGGTCCGCGGTGGAGAGTGGCAGGTAGATCTCGCGGGAGAGCGGCGGGGCGGGTGCGGCGTCTTCCTTGGCGGCCGGCCCCGCCTTCGGCTCCGGCGCGCCGGCATCGGCGAGCACGCCCACCACCTCCAGCCAGAGATCGTTGATCTTGACCAGCCGCTCGAGGGCTGGACCGTAGCCGAAGAGGTCGCGCCGCGCCGCCGGACCGATGACGCACACCTGGGCGTGCGAGCCCTCGTCGAGAGCGTCGAGGAAGCGGCCCTCGGCGAGCGCCAGGTGGGCGAGCCCGGCGTATTGCGGCGTGACGCCATAGACGGCGGTGCCATCGGCGCGGCCCGCCGGCGAGAACACCTTGTAGGGGTCGATGCGGATGCGGGGGGCCGCCAGCTCGACGCCGGGGATGGCCTCCTCGATGGCCGCCACGTCGCGCGGCGAGACGCCGAGCGAGGTCTGGCGGATCTCCTGCAGCTCCTCGTCCTTGAACGTCTTGGCGCGGACGAGCACGTTGTGCAGGCCCAGCCGCTCGATGGTGGCCATGGCCTGGCGCTCGGCGCCGGCGCCGATCGACATCATGGCGATCACCGCGCCGACGCCGAAGATCATGCCCAGCATGGTCAGCGCCGAGCGCAGCTTGTGGCCCGCCAGGCTGTCGAGCGCCGAGTGGAAGGCTTCGCGGGGTGTCATCGCCAGGCGTCAATTGGAGATCATGATGGTCACGCGCGTCCGTCCCGAGCGGGTGGCGGGCGCGGCCGGAGGTGGCGCGGCCGGTTTGACCTCGGGCTCGCCCGCCGGGCGCGTGGGATCGCGCAACGCCAGCACGTCTCCGGCGGCGAGGCCGGACTCGACGACCACGCGCCCCATCGTCGAGGGCCCCAGCTTGACCTCCACCG
>DATBGJ010000353.1:0-3604 GCA_036558045.1 Thermoanaerobaculia bacterium | reverse complement strand
ATCCGCCGCGGCAGGAGATCCCCGAGGGCGCGGCCGCGGGTCCGGGCGAGGAGCGCCTCGACGTCGCCCGCGTGCTCGCCGGCCTCGCGCCGCGGCAGCGGGCCGTGATCTATCTCACCGAGGTCGAGGGCTGGACGCCCCGCGAAACGGCGCGGATCCTCGGCTTGCTCCCCGCCACCGTCCGCGTCCACCGCTTCCGCGCCTTGAAACGATTGCGACTGCTCCTCGGAGGTGACCGATGAAAGACTCTTTCCCTTCGCATTTCACCGAGGAGCTGAGGCGCTGGGCCCGCCGTCCGCCGTCCCGCCCCGCCCCCCTGGCGTGGAACCGGATCCTGGCCCGCCTGGAAGCGCGTCCGCCGGCCCGTCTGTGGATTCCCGCCTCCGCCCTGCTGCTCGCCGCCGCTGCGCTCATGGTGATCCTGGCGCTGCCGCGCCCGAGCCGCGAGCGCGAGCCGGCGGCGGGACGTCCTCGGAGCCTCATCGTCTTTCAGCTCCAGTCCGGCACCAAGCTCTACTTCGCCCTCCCGCCGGAGGGCGCACCGAAAGGAGACCGCCGATGAAACGCGCCGCCGCCCTGTTCCTGATCGCTCTCCTCTGTCTGCCGTTCGCGGTCCAGGCCGCCGCGGAAGCGAAACCGAAAGTCGTCCAGAAGGTCGATCCCGAGTACACGGCCGAGGCCAAGGAGGCCCGCGTCGAGGGCCAGGTCGTGCTCGACCTCACGGTGGGGGCGGCCGGTGACGTAAAGGGCGTGAAAGTCGTCGAGCGCCTCTCCCACGGCCTCACCGAGTCCGCCGTCGACGCCGTCCGCCAGTGGAAGTTCGAGCCGCGCGATGGCGGCAAGAACGTGGTCGTCAGGATCACGCTGCGGTTCGCGTTGTCCTGAGGGAGAGCGCCGCCATGATCCATCCCGCCCTGCTCCTGACCGCGCTCCTGGCTGCGCCTGCCTCGGGCGATACCGCCGCGCCGCCGGACGTCCTGCTGGTGCGCTATGCGCTTCTCGTCGGCGGGCGCGAGGCTGGAAACGCGCCACCGGCGGCTGGCGTGCTCAGCCAGGAGGAGCTGAACAAGGTGCTGATCGACTGGAACCCCGGGGCGGACAACGCCGAGGTGCGCCGCATCTTCGCCCTGAATCATCTGGGGGAAGTGGTGCGGCAGGCCGTCGAGCTGCCGCTGGCCGGCGGCCGGGTGCAGGGCGTCTTCTCCTACGCAGGGGCGAGCTTCGAGGTGCGGCTCGACGTGCAGCCGGCGAAGGACGGCAGCCTCACGCTGGGAGGACGGATCCTGCGCAACAACCGTCTCCTCTCGGCTCCCACGGTGCGGCAGGCCATGGGCGAGCGCGCCATCCTCAGCTCGACCGGCGGCGCGGAGAGCCCCTTCCTGTTCTTCGTCGTGGAAGTGGACCAGGCTTCCCGGGCCGCTCTGGCGCAGCAGCGCGGCCTCGCCTGGCCCAAGCGCGCGAAGGTGGTGGACGGCAAGAAGATCCTGGCGCCGAAGGTCCTCAAGAGCGTCGATGCCGTCTATACCCCTGAGGCGAGGAAGGCTCGGGTGGAGGGCGCCGTCGTTCTGCGCCTGCTGGTCGGAGAGACGGGAGACGTGGAGGACGTCGAGGTCCTCAAGGGGCTGCCGGAGGGACTGACGGAAGCCGCCGTCAAGGCCGTGCGCCAGTGGAAGTTCGAGCCGGTGAGAGTCGAGGGCAAGCCGGTCGAAGCCTTCTTCACCATCACGATGAATTTCGAGCTGGATTGAGGAGCCGGGTTGAGTTTGACACCGCTCACCAAACGGTAATACCCTAACGAGGAGCGGTATTACCGGAGCGACCCGACGATGAAGACGATTTCTCTTAAGTTACCGGATGAGCTCGAAAAGAAGCTGGCTGTGCGAGCCGAACGCCAGGGGACCACGAAATCCGCGCTCATTCGCGAGGCCATCGAAGCCCACCTTTCGCAAGAGGGCGGCGGAGGCAGGAAAGGGTCCTTTCTGGAAGCGGCTGGGGATTTGATAGGGCGCCTGGAAGGGCCGGGCGATCTCTCCTATAACAAGGAGTACTTCAAAGACTTCGGCCGGTGAAGGTCCTGATCGATACGGGTCCCCTGGTAGCCCTGCTGGACCGCCGCGACACTTATCACGCCTGGGCCAAAGCGCAACTCGAGAGCGTCGATCCGCCGCTCTACACGTGCGAGGCTGTACTGACCGAAGCGTGCTTTCTGGTGAGTCATCTGCCTGGCGGACCCCAAGCGGTCCTCGATCTGGTTCATCAAGGTCTCTTGGTCGTTGGCTTGTCGCTCGAAGAGGAAGTTGTCTCCGTCAAACGGTTGCTGATGCGATACGCCGATCAGCCGATGGCGTTGGCCGATGCTTGTATGGTTCGGTTGGCGGAGCTCAACCGAGGCAGCGTTCTTCTCACTTGCGACGGCGATTTCAGGATCTACCGAATCGACCGCCGTTCCGAGATTCCCATCATCATTCCGAGCGATCGGTGACGAGCCCCGCGAGCTCGCCGGACCACCCCAGCACCACGTGCACCTGCCGCTCGTTTTGTGCAGGTCCTGCCGGCACATAGACCAGCGAGCCGTTTGCGGAGAGCGCGGCCTGGGCGCCGCCCTGGCCGTCGATGCGCACGCCGCTCAGCACCGCCACCGGCGGCCCGAGCACCGAGAGCCGGCCGAGATCGAACGGCACCGCCGCCAGTCCCTCGGCGCGCACGAACCGCGGCTGCGGGAGAGCTGCCGCCGCCCCCTCGGGGCTCTTGGGTCCTTTCCGGCTCCTACCCGGGGTCGTCGCGCCGGCGCTCCGACTCCGGGCTACATGCCTTGGCCCCTTCGGGGCCTCGGGAGCACAGCTCCGCTCACTTTCACCGCCGCTGGTCCCCGGGAGCCGCTGCCGCTATGATCCGGTAGGCAAGGAGGGGGAGCCCATGCTCTACGACCTCTCGCCCACCATCCGTCCGGAGATCCCGGTCTGGCCGGGGGACACTCCGTTCCAGTCCCGCCTGGCCTGGTCCATCGCCGCAGGGGCCAGCGTCAATCTCTCCGCCATCACCACGACGCCGCACCTGGGATCCCACGCCGACGCGCCTTTCCACACCGAGCCGCGGGGGGAGGGGATGGCCGACATGCCTCTCGACCGCTATCTCGGGCCGTGCCGGGTGGTGAAGGTACCGCCGCAGCCTCTCATCGAGCCGCGGCACGTCGAGGGGATCGACCTCGCCAATCCCGGCCGGCTGCTGTTCAAGAGCGAGAGCGTGCGCGACCGGCGGACGTTTCCGGAGCGCTTCACCGCCATCTCTCCGGAGCTGGCGGTCCTGCTCGCCGAGAAGGGCGTTCTGCTGGTGGGCATGGACACGCCGTCCGTCGACCCGTTCGACAGCAAGACGCTCGACGCCCATCATGCCCTCTTCCGCGGCGGCGTCGCCATCCTGGAAGGGCTGGCGCTCGACGGCGTTCCCGAGGGCGTCTACGAGCTGATCGCCCTGCCGCTGCGCCTCGCGGGTCTCGACGCCTCGCCGGTGCGCGCGGTGCTGCGGACGTTGGCGGGGTGAAACCCCGACCCAACCGAACCCCGCGCAGCGGATAGAATACCCGGCGGATGTAATCCGCTCCCCG
>DATBGJ010000352.1:0-3715 GCA_036558045.1 Thermoanaerobaculia bacterium | reverse complement strand
CAGCCGGCTGCGCACTGCTTCCTGGATGACGGTACCCATCTCCCCCTCTTCGGCGGTCCGCGCGTCCGGCGTGAGCTCGCGCAGGCGCCGCGGCACAAAACGGTTGGGAGCGTTGAACTTCTCCTGCTCGGGGGCGGTCAGGAAACGGAGGCTCTTCTCCCTAGGACCCTTTCTTTTAGGCCACGGCAGTCTGCACCGGATAACCCGGCCGGGAGCTGCGGAGTCCGCAGACGCGTCTGTCTTCGCTTTAGATAAAAAGCGTACGCGAGGCTGCTGGCCGTGTCAATGTCGCGGCGCGGCTCATTCGTACCGCAGCGCCGACGACGGATCCACCCGCGCCGCGCGCCAGGCGGGGATGAAGCACGCCAGCGTCGTCACCAGCAGCGCGAAGCCCACCACCGCCAGCACGTCGCGCGGCTCGACGTGGAAGGGTACGGAGCTGATGAAGTAGATCGCCGCTACCTCCGGCTCGAAGCGCACCAGCTCGAAGGTGGTGAGCAGCCAGCAGATCCCCCAGCCGGCGAGCACGCCGAGGAGCGTGCCGCAGAGGCCGAGGAAGCCGCCGTAGAACAGGAAGACGAGCCGCAGCCGGTCCGGGTCGAGGCCGAGCGCGCCCAGCAGGCCGACGTCGCGCATGCGCTCCCGCACCAGCACCACCAGCGTCGAAGCCACGTTGAAGGTGGAGACCAGGACGATCAGCCCCAGCACGCCGAAGAGCATGACCTGCTGCCACTTGAGAGCGGTGAACAGCTCGCGGTTGAGCTGCCGCCAGTCGGTGACCACGAAGTCGGGCTCCAGCACGCGCGCCGCGGCCGCGGCGATGCGCGGCGCCTCCTCGGCGTCGGTCACCGTGAACTCCAGCAGGTCCATCGCTGGCTCGCCGCCCATCAGCCGCTCGACGACGGCGCGGTCGAGCAGGACCCAACTGCGGTCGAACTCGGCGAAGCCGGTGGTGAAGGTGCCGGAGACCCGCAGGCTCTGGTAGCGGAACCGCGGCCGGCCTTCCTGCAAGCCGAGGGCGACGAGACGCAGGAGCTCGCCCGGCCGGGCCTTGAGCTTGTCCGCCAGGTCCTTGCCGAGCACGGTGGACGGAATGCCCTCCGCCGACGGCCGGAGCTGCTCGGCCGTGGCCGTGAGCTGGCCGCCGCCCGGATCGACGCCGCGCAGGACCACCTCCACCCCCTCCGGCCGCGCCTCGCTCGAGAGCGACCCCTGACCGTAGGCCACGCTGCCGATCTTCTCGACGCCGGGAATGGCCATCAACGCCTGGCGCTTGCCTTCGGGGATCGCCGCCGGTTCTCCCCCCACCGGGTAGGCGATCACGGCGGCGTTGCCACGCACCAGCTTGCCCTGGAGATCCTCCCGGTAGCCGGTCATCAGCGCCATGGCGATGATCATCGCCATCACCCCGAGGGCCGTCGAGAGCAGCGCCGCCCGCGCCGTGCCGTCCAGCAGACGGCTGCGCCGCCCGCGCAGGAAGCGCCAGGCGACGACCCAGGTGAGCGGGCCGGTGAGGAGGTTCTTCTCTCCCTGGGGGTTCACTTCCGCGTCGCCGCGTCCAGGAAGCGGTCGAAGAGCCCCGAGGCGTCATGGGGACCGGGCGCGGCCTCCGGATGGTACTGCACCGAGTAGACCGGCCGGTCCGACACCGCGAAGCCTTCGACGGTGCCGTCGGTGAGGTTGATCTGGGTGACGGCGCAGGAGGCGGGCAGCGACCCGGGATCGACGGCGAAGCCGTGGTTCTGGCTGGTGATGGCCACCCGGCCCGTCGTCAGGTCGCGCACCGGCTGGTTGCCGCCGTGATGGCCGAACTTGAGCTTGAAGGTCCGCCCGCCGAGGGCGAGGCCGAGGAGCTGGTGCCCCAGGCAGATGCCGAAGACGGGCAGCCGCGCCGCCAGCAGCTCGCGCACGGCGTCGACGATTCCGGTCAGCGGCTCGGGATCCCCCGGCCCGTTCGACAGCACGACGCCGTCCACCGGCAGGGCCAGGACGTCGCTCGCCGGCGCGCGGGCGGGCAGCACCGTCAGCCGCGCTCCTCTTTGATTGAGCGAGCGGAGGATGTTGGCCTTGACGCCGAAATCGTAGACGGCGAGATGCCGGCGCTCGTCTCCCGCCGCCGGCAGCTCGTACGGCGCGGCACAGGTCACCTCGTCCACCAGCGCCCGGCCGGCCATGGTCGGGAAGTCGGCCAGCTCGGCGGCGAGCGCGGCGGCGTCCGACCGCTCCGTCGTCAGCACGCCGCGCAGGGCGCCCCGCTCCCGCAGCCGGCGCACCAGCGCGCGCGTGTCGAGCCCCTGCAGGGCCGGCACCCCGAAGCGCCGCAGATAGGAGACCAGGCTCTCGTCGCCCTCGTGACTCGAAGGCCGGGCCGTGAACTGGCGCGCGATGAACCCCTCGACCCACGGGTGTCCCGACTCCGCGACCTCGGGCGTGGTGCCGTAGTTGCCGATGTGCGGCTGCGTCATCACCACGATCTGCCCGCGGTACGAAGGGTCGGTGAGCACCTCCTGGTAGCCCGTCATCGAGGTGTTGAACACCACCTCGCCGAAACGGGTGCCCGGCGAGACGGCCTCGCCTTCGAACACCGTGCCGTCTTCGAGCAGGAGGATTCCGGGCTGCGGGGAGGGAGCTTTCACGGCGGGGAGAGGGTATCATGGGGCCTGGAGGTCCAACATGCGACGCCCACGCCTCTGGTACATCTCGATCCTGATCCTTCTCCTGACGACGGCGCCCCTGTTCGCCGCCGGCTACGCCGTCTATCTCAAGGACGGCTCGCGCATCGTCGCCAAGGAGAAGTACAAGGTCGCGAACGGCCGCGTCATCATCATCCTCCTCAACGGCACCCAGACCTTCGTGCCCCTCTCCCAGCTCGACGTCAAACGCACCGAGGACGCCAACCGGGAAGGGCACGGCGGCGCGCTCGTGCTGCCCGGAACACCGCAGGACGTGGGCCCCACCACCGCCCAGCCGCCGAAGGAGAAGACCCTCTCCGATCTGGTCGCCTCCCGCGAGGCCGCGCCGCGCGCGCTGCCGGAGAGCCGGCGCGAGAGAACCGAGACGCCCGGAGGGACCGCCAAGACCAAGGCGGGGTTCATCGACTTCTCCACCCTCGCCCGCAAGCCCTACCCGAACGCCGAGGTCACCGCCGAGCTGCAGCAGTTCTTCCGCGGCCAGGGCACCGAGGAGGTGGAGATCTACCAGGGCACGCGGCCGGAGCAACCCCTGCTCGAGATCACCACCAACTCCGAGGGCTCCGTCTTCAAGGCCCTCACCACGGCGGCGAACGCCCTGCTGCACCTGCGCGACGCCTTTCCCGGCCGGGTGGCCGCCTTCGAGCTGCTGCTCACCACGCCGGAGCGCGAGCGGGCCGGGCAGTTCGTGCTGACCCCCGAGATGGCGACCGATCTCGTGGCGAAGAAGGTGGATGTCACCGCGTTCTTCGTCAAGCACGTGCAGTTCTGAGGGTTTGGCGCCAGCCCCGCCTCCGGCGGCACGCCCGGAGGGACTTCACACCGTGTACTCGACGCCTAACTCCTTGAGAATGGCCACGCGCAGCGCCTGCGCCTCGGGGCTCGACACACGCCGCGGGTGCGCGAACGGCACCTCGAACGTAGCTTGGATGCGTGCGGGTCTCGGGCTCAGCACCAGGATGCGGTCCGCGAGATGGATGGCCTCTTCCACGTCATGCGTGATCAACATGACGGTGTGGCGCTCC
>DATBGJ010000351.1:0-2133 GCA_036558045.1 Thermoanaerobaculia bacterium | reverse complement strand
GCCCTTCGGCATCAACGGCGGGTACTACTTCCTGCGGTTGGATTACCACATGGGGCGGTGAGGCAGAAGACTCCTCCCCAGGGGGTGGTGGACGGATCGAAGCGGCGTGCCCTTCGAAGCCTCACCCCCTGTCCCCCTCTCCCTGACGGGCGAGGGGGGACGTATGCGAAGGGTGTTGCCGGCACTGGCCGACTTTTTCGGCAATACCGTTGTGGAGCGTTCCCCCTCGCCCGTCAGGGAGAGGGGGACAGGGGGTGAGGCTTCGAAGGGCACGCCGCCGAAACCGGCTCCGCCCGCCTGAACCTGCTAGAACCCCGGCCCGCCCGGCCCGTGACCGCGGAACCCCTCGCCGCGCTCGTGCATCTCCTTGAACTTCTTGAGCTTCTCGAGCTGGTCGGCGTTCAACAGGGCGCTGAACTTGGCCATGGCCTCCTCGTGGAGGGCACTGAGCTGCTCGCGCGTGGCGTGGGCCGCGATCACGCGCTGGCCGATCGCCGTGGCGTCGGGGCTGCCGCTCTCCAGCATGTCGTGGATCTCCTGCCACTGCTGCTCGGACTGCTCCATCAGCGGCTTGGCCTTGGCGGCCACTTCCTCGTGGATCTTCCTGGCGGCGGCCTTCTGTTCGTCGGTGAGGTCGAGGGCCTTGGCCATGAGCTCCTCATGCTGCTCCATGTCGCCGTGCATCATGCCCATGCGATGATGGAATTCGTGTCCCTGGGCATGGAGGGCGAAGGCGGCCGCGACGAGGAGGACGAGGCCGAAGGCGAGGGTGAGTATCTTCTTCATCTGGTTTTCTCCTTTCGTAACCATCGGGTGAAGCATAGGTGCGTGCCGGAACGCAGTCCTCAAGACGCCGCAAGAAGTTTGTAAGGAATGTAAAGCCTCTCAGCCGGCGAAACGGTAGCCCCGGCGGTGGACGGTGAGGATGAATTCGGGCCGCGACGGGTTGCGCTCCAGCTTCTGGCGCAGCGAGGCCACGTGCACGTCCACCGTGCGCGTGGTGGGCATGGCGTCGTAGCCCCAGACCTTGTCGAGCAGCTCGTCGCGCGAGAGCAGGGCGCCGCGGTTCTGGATGAAGTAGGCGAGCAGCTTGAACTCCAGCGCCGAGAGCGGCACCGGCTGGCCGGCGCGGAACACCTCGGCGCGGCGGAAGTCCACCCGCACCTCGCCGAAGGCGTAGGTGCCCGCGGGCGAGGCGAGCGGCGCGCGGGCGCGGCGGAACAGGGCCTCGACGCGCGCCAGCAGCTCCGCCATCTCGAACGGCTTGGTGACGTAGTCGTCGGCGCCGAGCTTGAGGCCGACGACGCGGTCCACCACCTGGCCGCGGGCGGTGAGCATGAGGATGGGCACCTCGACGCCGCGCGCGCGCAACTCGCGGCAGACCTCGAAGCCGTCGCGGCCGGGCAGCATGACGTCGAGCAGGATGATGTCGAAGGACCCGGCGAGGGCGCGGGAGAGGCCCGCGTCGCCGTCGCGGGCGGTCTCCACCTCGTAGCCCTCGCTCAGCAGGCGGTCGCCGAGGGTGAGCACGAGGCTCGGCTCGTCCTCCACCAGCAGCACGCGCCGCGCCGCGGGGCCGGGAGCCGTCCGCTGCTCGGCGATCATGCCGGCTCCTCCACCGCCTGCATCGCGGTCTCCTCGGACGCCGCCGGCAAGCGGAGCGTGAAGGCGCTCCCCCGCCCCGGCGCCGAGTCGACGGTGACGCGGCCGCCGTGGGTCTCGGCGATGTGGCGCACCAGGCTCAGGCCCAGCCCGCTGCCGGGGACGTTGCCCGCCGCCGCGCGCCCACCGCGAAAGAACGGCTCGAAGAGGTGCGGCAGGTCCTCCGCCGCGATGCCCGGCCCGCGATCGGCGACCGTGATCTCCACCTGCTCGGCGCCGGAGCGCCTGGCGCGCACGCCGATCCAGCCGCCTTCGCCGCCGTGCTTGACGGCGTTCTCTACCAGGTTCTGCACCGCCCCCCGCACCGCCGCGGCGTCGGCGAGGACGGCGGGCAAATCGGGCTCCACCTCGCGTTCCACCTCGATGCGCCGCTCCTGCAGCAGCCAGCGGCTGTCCTGCAGCGCGCCGTCGACGATCTCGTTCACCTCCACCGGCCGCGGGTGATAGGTGCGGCGGCCGGACTGGATGCCG
>DATBGJ010000350.1:0-5142 GCA_036558045.1 Thermoanaerobaculia bacterium | reverse complement strand
GATCTCCGGCAGATCGATCAGCAACGCCCCGCCGCTGACGAACTTCGCGGGCTCGAACTCGTAGTCGCGGATGACGCGGCGGAAGGTCTCCTTCAACGCCCGCGCACCGAGCCGCGGCTGGCGGCCGGCCTCGGCGGCGATGCGGCGCACGGCGGCGGGAGAGATGGCGAGATGGATGCCGCGGCTCTCGAAGTAGGCGCGGCTCTGGTGGAAGGCCGACTCCGGCGTCTCCAGGAAGATGCGGACCAGCTCGTCCTGCCCCAGGTCCTGCAGCAGCACGACGGCGTCGAAGCGGGAGAGGAACTGCGGGCTCATGCCGTAGTCGAAGAGGTCCTCGTTGCGCAGCCAGTCGCGGAGACGGAAGACGAGCCTCTCCATCACCTTGCCGCCCTCGACCACGGTGACCGGCTGCAGGGCGCCGCGGTCCTTGCCGATGGTGACGCGGTCGTAGACGGCGTCGTAGAGCCCCTCGAAGGCGCCGGCGCAGACGAAGAGCAGCTCCGTGGAGTCCACCGTCACCGTGCCGCCGCCGGCCCAGGCGGGCAGGACGAACGGCACGGCCTCGTTCTCGATCAGCGTCAGCAGCGCCTCCTGCGCCCGGATGCCGGCAACGTTCGGCTGGCCGCCGACGTGCGAGCGGATCTTGTCCACCTCGTCGACGAACACCAATCCGGAGGCGGCGCGCCGCAGCAGGTCCGCGACGGCGGCGCCCGTACCGAGCTGCTCGCGCGCCCGCGCCAGCAGCCGGCCCAGCACCGCCTCGCCCGGCCGGCCCCTCTCCGCCTCCTCGCCGAGGACGTTGGCGTGGATGCGCACGACGGCAGAGCGGGACGCCAGCACCGGATCCGCCGCGAGGTAGGACTCGACGGCCCGCATCAGCGTCGTCTTGCCGGTGCCCGACGAGCCGATCATCAGGATGTTGCCGACGCGCAGCCCCGCGAGCTGCTTGGCGAGGGCCACCGCCATCTCGCGCACCGCCTCCTCCTGGCCCAGGACGCGTTGGGAGAGGGCATGGGCGATGGTGGCGGGATCGGGAGGGGCCGCGGTCGCCGGCATCTCAGACCCGCATCAGCACCGCTCCCCAGTGGAGGCCGGCGCCGAGGGCGGTGAAGGCCACCAGCGATCCTTGCGGCGCCTTGCCGGCCTGGCGCGCCTCGTGGAAGGCGAGCGGCAGGGTGGCGGAGGTGGTGTTGCCGTACTTCTGGATGTTGTTGTGGACCTTCGTGTCCGGCAGGCCGAGGATCTGCTGCGCCTTCTCGTTGATGCGCAGGTTGGCCTGATGCATGACCACGAGGTCGAGGTCCGCGGCCGTGTAGCCGCAGCGGCCGAGGACCTCGCGCGTCGCCTCCGGCATGCGGGTGACGGCGAGCTTGAACACCGCCCGGCCGTCCATCACCGGCACCGTCTCGGCGGCCTGGATCATCTCGCAGGTGACGAACGGGCGCCGCTGCGAGCCGCCGCCGGGGACATACAGGATGTCCCGATGGTTACCGTCGCCGTAGAGCGCCGCGGCGAGAATGCCGCGGCCGTTCGCCGGCTCGGCGCGGAAGACCATCGCTCCCGCGCCGTCGCCGAACAGCACCAGCAGATGCCGGAAGCGCGAGTTCCACTCGAACTCCTCGCGCGAGAGCGGACCGGGATCGCGCCCGTGCAGCACCTCGAAGGTGCGCGCGGAAAACGGCATCAGCGAGGTGTGGACGTCGGTGCCGACCAGCAGCACGGTGCGCGCCGTGCCGCTGCGGATCAGCGCGTCCACCACCTGCAGGCCGTAGGCGAAGCCGGCGCACTGCTGGCGGATGTCGAGCGCCGGCAGCGGACGCATGCCGAGCTTCTGCTGCACGAGGGTGCCCGTGCCCGGGAAGTAGTGGTCGGGCGTCATGGTGGCGCAGACCAGGTAGTCGACCTCGTCGGCGCCGACCCCCGCGTCGTCGAGCGCCGCCCGGCAGGCCTCGGCCCCGAGGTCGGAGGAGCTCACGCCGCGCTCGACGTAGTAGCGGGTCACCACGCCGCTGCGCTCGCGGACCCACTCGTCGCTGGTCTCGATGATGCGCGACAGCATCACGTTGTCGACCTCCAGCGGCGGCACGGAGATGCCGGTCCCCGCGAGCACGGCGCGAGCTTCGGTCATGGAATTCCTCCCATCGAGCGGCAACCTACCGGCCGTCGGGCGGCTCGAACTGCGGGACGAGGGGACCGTTGCGCATGCCCGGCAGGTAGTTGACCGTCAGGTCCCCCGATTTGATGAAGCGGTAGATGCCGGACGGCCGCTTGCCGTCGAGCCCGGAAGGGGAGCCGGAGCCGTACGTCCAGACCTCGACGGGCGGGCCGTTCGGCACCGGGGATACCTCGAAGTCCACCTTCGACGGCGGACCGTAGAGCACGTAAATGACGCCGCGGTCGGTGCGGCGGCCGAGGAGGCCGGCCTCGCTGTAGAGGCGGTCGGCGGCCGCCGAGCGCTCCTCCAGCGCCTCGCGGATCTGGTTACCCGGCCTGTCCGGCGCCGGATCGCGGCGGTCCCAGAAGGCCTGCACGAACGCCGCGGCCTGGCCGTCGTCCTTCAACGCCAGGTACTGCTGGATCTCCTGCGGGCTCGCCAGGCGCGAGATCGGGCCCACCAGCCAGGATGTGTACTCGGGTCCCAGGAAGGGGTTCGTCAGCGCCGCCTCGGAGCGGGGAGCGGAAGCGCCGCCGCCGCAGCCCGCGGCGAGCAGCGCCACCAGGACGAAAGCCGCAAGGTGCCTAGACATGGCGGAGCAGATCGAGGAACTCCTCCCGCACCGGCCGTTGGTGGAAGATGCCGCGGAGCGCCGAGGTCACGGTGAGCGCGCCGGGCTTCTTGACGCCGCGCATCTCGACGCACAGGTGCCGCGCCTCGACCACCACCATCGCGCCCAGCGGCTGCAGCTTCTCCTCGAAGTAGGTCACCACCTGCTCGGTCAGCCGCTCCTGGAGCTGCGGCCGCTTGGCGTAGAACTCGAGGATGCGGGCGAACTTCGAGAGGCCCAGGATGCGGTCGCGCGGGATGTAGGCGATGTGGGCGTGGCCGTAGAACGGCACCAGGTGATGGGCGCACATGGAGTAGAAGGGGATCTGCTTCTCCATCACCATGTGGCTGTAGCCTTCCTCGTTCGGGAAGGTCGTCACCTTCGGCTCGGCGCCTTCGGAGAGCCCGTGGAACATCTCCAGGTACATCTTGGCGACCCGCAGGTCGGTCTCGGCGAGGTTCGGGTCCCGCAGGTCCAGCCCGAGCGTCGTGAGGATGCCCCGCACGTGGTGGGCGATCGCGGCGAGCTTGCGCTGGTCCTGCTCGTCCAGCTCGCTCATGGCGATCGGCGGCACGTGCTCGGGGACGATCACGTCGGGGTCATGGCTCATACGGATCTCCTGCCCACGCCTCCCGCGCGGGGAGCCCTATCCTACACCAGCGCCCGATCGGGTCCGTCTTTTGCAGATCCTTGGAAAGGCCCCCCGCCTCGGCGGGGAAACCTGCGACAAGGAGGACATCTATGGCTGCGAAGAAAGCCCGCGACATCATGACGGAGAGCCCGGCGGTCTGCACTCCCGAGACCACCGCCCAGGACGCCGCACAACAGATGGAACAGAACGACTGCGGGAGCCTGCCCGTGGTCGAGAACCGGGATTCGATGAAGCTGATCGGCATGGTGACCGACCGCGACCTCGCCCTGCGCATCCTCGGCCGGGGCCAGAACCCCAACACGCCGATCCGCGAGGCGATGACCCGCAACGTGTCGTCGGCGAAGGCGGACGACGATCTGGACAGCGTCGAGCGCGTCATGTCCGGCCAGCAGGTCCGCCGCGTGCCCGTGGTCGACGACCAGGGCCGCGTGCTCGGTATCATCGCCCAGGCGGATCTCGCCCGCGAGCTGCGGTCCGTCGGCACCAAGGACTTCAGCAAGGTGGTGGAGAAGATCTCGCAGCCGGGCTGAGACCCGATCCGCAGACCTTCTCCTCTGTAGATACCGTAGGGGCGGGGCTCGTCCCCGCCCCCGCGGCACCCTTCGCCGCAACCCCGGGGCTCTGTTAAAGTCCTGGGCAGCCGATGCCTGACGACCAAGCCCCCGATCCAGCATCATCCTCTACCAGACGGACGACGGCCGCACCCGCATCCAGTGCCGGTTCGAGGACGAGACCATCTGGCTGACGCAGGCACTCATCGCCGAGCTGTTTCAGCCCTCCATTCCCAATATCAATTCTCCACCTGAAGGCGATTTACGCGGAGGGCGAGTTGTCCGAGGCGGCAACCATTAAGCCTTACTTAATAGTTCGGCGCGAGGGTAGCCTCAGAGCTCCACGACTTCCAGGTGCGCGCGCATCGTGCCGGGCGGCGCCAAGCGCCGATCGAGCGTCAAGAGCGTGGCGCCGCTCGCCTCGGCGACGCCGAGCAGATAGGCATCCGTGACCTGCTGATGCCCAAGGAGGTGACGGAACACGCCTGCTGTTTGGGGCAGCGCGGGCAAAGCCTCCAGATAGACATGCTGCCTGTCGCCGATCAGATCCGCGAGCAAAGCCACCGCCTCAGCCGGCGTCTTGCGCACCTCCACGATGTTTGGATTGGATGACAGACGCACGAAGCCGAGCTGTGTCAGGGCGCACGTCGCCCACTGCGGTGCTGGCTGCCGATCGAGGCGAGCCAGCACCGCGGCATGGAACTGGTGATTCGGCCAGGCCAACGCCAGAAGAGCGTTGACGTCCAACAAGAGGGCACGCTTCTCAGGCGATGCCATCCTCGTCCAGGGCTTTCTGCACCCGCGAGGCCGGAATCAGGCCGGCGTCCGCCGGTACGTCGAAGGCGGGGAATCGGGAAGCCCGCTTCGCCGATCGCTTGGGCTGTCGTCCGGAGGGTTGGAGCGCCTGCCGTGCCATCTCGGACAGCACCTGGCCGAGGCGCTTGCCGGTTGCCTGCGCATGCGCCTGCGCCGCCTCGTAAATATCGTCGTCCAGAGTCACGGTCGTCCGCATCAGAGTCATGATACGTTGATGTAGCCGTATCGTCAATCGAGGCAGATCCTCTCGGCGACGCCCCGCGGAGGAGCGGCTTCCCCCTCCGTGGCGAGAGGTTTCCCCCACGAGGGGGCGATTTTCCCCCCGCTGGGGGAGGCTCGCCCCCTCGTGGGGGGAAGC
>DATBGJ010000349.1:0-5210 GCA_036558045.1 Thermoanaerobaculia bacterium | reverse complement strand
GACTTCTTCGCCGCCCGCGCGCGCGTGCGCATCGACAAGGCGCGGCGCCTCCTCGGCTACGCGCCGCGCTTCGACCTCGCGCGCGGTATGGGGCTGACCGAGGCGTGGGCGCGCTGGGCGGGGTTGATCCGCCAGCCATGAGAGCCATCGGACTGTTCAGCGACCTGGCGTACTATCCCGCCCTCGTCGCGGCCATCAACAGCATTCTCCACTTCCGGGTGCGGGCGCGGATCAAGGTCTACGACTTCAACGGCCTGCCCCACCTGGCGCGGAGCTATCTGGCGCGCTGGGCCGAGGTCGTCCCGCCGCCGCCGGAGATCCTCGGCGATCACTACCGCGAGCACTGGTTCTACCGGCCGCGCTTCCTCGCCGCCGCCGGGATCGATCCCTATGAGCTGGTGCTCGACGCCGACACCGTGGTCCTCGCCGATCTGGAGGAGGCGTTCCGCGAGATCGAGTCCGGCAGGGTGGTGGCCGTGCGGGAACGGGAGTACGTCCATCCCGACTCGCTGCGCGAGTGGGACGACCGGGACCTGCCGGCGGAGAGCATTTTTCACCGCCTGCTCGCGCATCCCGAGATCTACAAGGAGTCGCCGCTGCCGATCTACAACGGCGGCCTGCTGGGCTTCAACCGCGAGCAGCACCGGTTCCTGATCGATCTCTGGCGGCGGACCACGGCCTGCTACGACCAGCTCCACGGCACCTTCTTCGCGCTCGACCAGCACAGCCTGTCGCTGCTCCTGGCCTCGCTGCGGCGCGAAGGCAGGATCGCTCTCCACGAGCTGCCGCCGGAGCTCTGGATGCAGACCTGGGCGCGCCACCGCGAGCCGCGCAAGCTGCTGGCCTTCGAGGCCGGCAGCCCGGCGCTCTACAACGGCGATCTCTCGCGGCGCATGCGCTTCTACCACTACACGGGCGACATCGTGGCGCCGCCGGAGCTGATCGGCCGCGACGACCCGATCCCGGTGCGGTTCGGCGCTCTGGTGACCGACCTGGGGCTGCCGTCCGGCGTGACGCAGCGCCAGATGCGGGAGTCCTGGCACCACGTCTGGCGTCACCGCCATCACAGCCCGGCCGGGGAGCTGCCGATGTTCTTCTATGATCTGGGACCGTTGCGCGCGCCGCAATGCATGGATCCGGCCTGGCGGGAATCGCTGGCCCGCCTGCTCGGCTCGCCGGACGAGGATTCCCGGGAGGTCTGGGCCTTGGCGTTCGCGTACGACTACATCGAGTATCTCGGCTACGCGGCTGGAGACCTGGGATGGCTGGCGCCGGCGCTACGATCCTTGGGCGCCGACCTCGCGCGCCCAGGGGAACGGACGATCGCCTGGGAGAGCGGCGCCGACGTGGCGATCGGATTCCAGCCGCGATACGAGGACCGCCGGGAGTGGACCGGCGGCGAGCCCGCGGTCGCCACATCACCCTATGCGGAGCATCATCGAGGAGTGTTCCTGAACGTTGCCTGAGCGCAAGATCGTCCTCAGCCTGCTGACCTGGAACCTCCGCGACGTCAGCCTCGAGTCGCTCGCGGCCCTGGCGCGCGAGGGCGAGAGGCTGCAGCGCGCCGGCGCGGAGCCGCAGATCGTGGTCTGCGACAACGGTTCCACCGACGGCACCCGCGAGGCCCTGCGCGCCGCGGCGGCGCGCCTCGCGCTCCCCTGCCGCCTGCTGCTGAACGGCGAGAACCTGGGCAACAGCCGGGCGAGGAACCAGGTCCTCGACGTCGTGCTGGCCTCGGGAGCCGATTATCTGATGTTCACGGACGGCGACATCGAGGTGGTGCCCGGATCGGTCGTCGCGATGCTCCGGCACCTCGAGCGGAGCGCTCCCGAGGTGGGCGGCATCGGCGCCGAGTGCTTCGCCGACACGCGCCACCGCGAGCAGGCGACCCCGTACGTGGCGAGCCTCGCCGAGTACCGCGTCAGCGACGACCGCGACGAGCTGTGGGCGGCGCGGACCGGCTATGGCCTGTTCCGCCGCGCGGTGTTCGCGGCGGGGGTGCGTTTCGACGAGAGCCCGCCCTTCGACCGCCCGGGCTGGGGATGCGAGGACGTCGACCTCGCCTTTCAGATCCACGACCAGGGGTTCTACCTGCAGACCGTCTCGGGCATGACCTTTCTCCACCGCGGCGTCAACTCGTCGATCCCTCTGCTGCGGGAGCTGGGGGCGGACCCGCGGGCGGACTACGAGCTGCGCCGCCGCTACGTCATCGAGAAGTGGCAGGACACCGGTCTCGGCGCGAAGACCGTGGAGTACCTGCGCGGCGCCGGCGCCGAGCCGGCGTTCTGAGCCTCACCCACCGGCGCTCAGGAGCTCGACGGCGCTGCGCACGGCGTCCCGTTGCCGCAGGATCTCGCCGAGCGCGGCAGCACGGCGGGAGATCTCGCGGTCGCCGAGCACCTCCCGGAGAGCCCGCGCGAGCCGCGGCGCGGTCAGCCGTTGCGGCCGCGGCGCCCGTACCCCGAGCCCCCGATCGACGACCTGCTGCCGCCAGTAGGCCTGATCGTAGAGGCTCGGCGGCAGGATGACCTGCGGCCTGCCGGCGCGCGCGGCCGCCGCCGTGGTGCCGGAGCCGCCGTGATGGACGACGGCGGCGACGCGCGGGAACAGAACCTCATGCGGTACAGGATCGGCGAAGTGGATCGCGGGACCGTTGTCTCCCGCGAGCCCGGCCCAGCCGCGGGAGATTACGGCGCGGCATCCCGCGGCGGTCACGGCTTCGGCGATCAGGCGGGTGAGGACGGCGGCCGGAGCGGGCGCCGTGGAGCCGAACCCGATATATACCGGCGGCGGTCCCGCGGCGAGAAACTCTTCGAGGCCTTCGGGCAGCCCGCCGGCGGGAGCCTGGGAGTGGAGATAGCCCACCTGATCGGCGGCCAGCTCGCAGTCCTCGGGGATCGGCGCCAGCTCCGCGTCGCAGGCGACGATCGGGTGGGTGAGGAAGTTGGCCGCGAACTCGTCCTCCAGGGGGCTCAAGCCGGCCGCGCGGCGGCAGTCGGCGAGCGGACCGTGGATCGCGCGGTTGTAGGCCTCGATATGAAAACGGCGGCCGGCACGGTGGAGCCAGGGCGGCGCCGCGGCCCACGGCGCCGCCATGGGCGGATGCCGCCGCGAAGGGAGCATCTGCGGGCAGAGCAGGACGCTGCGGTGGCGGACGCCCAGCGCCTGCGCCGCCGCGGACACCACGAGCTGCTGGCCGGTGCTGAGCAGGAGGTCGGCGCCGCGCGCGGCTTGCAGCAGGTCGTCGAGCTGCGGGCGGGCCGCGTCGCGCGCGAAGCGGTGCAGCGCCACGAACCAGGGCACGGCCGGGTGGAGGGCGGGCCACGGCGGGATGCTCGCCGCTCTGAAGTCCAGGCCGCGAAGGTCCATCCACTCCGCGGCCTCCGGCTGGCCGCAGAGCCGCACCTCGTGCCCGGCCTGGAGAAGCCCCTCTCCCAGAGCCACGAAAGGCTGGATGTCGCCCAGGCTCCCGAACGCGATCAGCACGATACGCATGGCTTGCCGATGACATGTTAATGTCTCGGCCCGTGAGCGGCGTGCTCGTGGTTTCCCCTCATCCTGACGACGCGGCGCTCTCGGTCGGCGGCCTCCTGTTGTGCCTCGAGGCTCCGATCACCCTGCTCACCGTCTTCGGCCGCTCCAACTACACGCTCCGCGGCTGGCTCGAGCGCGGCTGGAAGCGGGTCACCGAGATACGGCAGGCGGAGGAGACCGCCTATGCCCGTTCGCTCGGCGCCCGCCTCCTCTACCCGCGGCTGACCGACGCCTCGATCCGGTTCCGCGGCGCGGTCGAGCGGATGTTCCCGGCGGACGGTCTGCCGGCCCTGCCGCGGCGCCTGCCGGGCGTGCTGGAGGAGGCGCTGCGCGGCCGGCCGCGCCTGATGCTGGTGCCGGCGGGCATCGGCGGCCATGCCGATCACCTCGCCGTGCGCGAGGCGGCGCGCGCCGCCGCGGCGAAGCGCGGCCTCGCCGTCGCCTTCTACGAGGACCTGCCCTACGCGGCCACTTTCAGCGAGCGCCGGCTGCGCCGCCACCTGCGCGGGCTCGACGCCCGGCTCGAGCCCCTGTGGATCCCTCTCGGCGGCCGGCTGGCGGAGAAGCTGCAGCGCCTCTCCCTCTACGCCACCCAGCTCGGTCCGAAGCAGGTGCGGCAGGTGGCGGCCCACGCGCGCCGCTGGCCGGAGCGCGCGCCGTGCGAGCGGCTGTGGGCCCTCCCTCCCTTTCCATCTCTGTTGGTATGCGCCTGAACTACTGGCCTTACTCGTTTCCGCTGCTGGAGGCGGAATGCCCCTGCGACGTCCATTTCGTCCAGTACCTGGCCGAGCGCAAGATCCGCGGCAAGGCCATCTTCCATTTCGGCACCGGCGAGCACCACCTGGTAGGCTTCAACAACGCCCGCCGGCGGCCCCACAACCGCAACGAGGTCCTGGCCGTGACGGCCTCTCCGGAGGAGCACGCGGCATACGTCGAGAGGGTGATCCGCAACGCGGAGCTGGCCAAGCAGTACAAGGTGCTCTTCGCCGACATCTACACCTTCACCCCGCGGCTGCTGCCGCGCTTCGACCTGGTGACCCTGTTTCACCTCTGCGAGTTCTTCGACCCGGTGCGGTCCGGCTACGCGCCGCTCGACGACGCGGGCCTCCTGGAGCTGTTCCTCGGCAAGCTCAACGCCGGCGGCCGGCTGTTCTTCTATCGCGGCTCCATGTCCTTCGACCAGGCCCGCCCCATCATCGAAGACTTCGTGCGCCGCGGCCGCCTGTGGTGGCGGGAGGACTTCAAGACGCTCGCCGTGTACGGCGCGGAACCGCCCTCAGGGACGCAGGAGGAAGACGTACTGCGTGGCCCAGCGTAGGGGCACGAGGTGCCGCCTCCCCCGGCGGCGCGCCGGCCACTCGTCGCGCTCGATCCGCTCGATGGTGAAACCGGCGCTGGAGAGCACTTCGCGCCATTCCTCCAGCGTCGCCGCCCGCTCGTGGCTCTCCTCCGCGTGCGCCCGCCACAGCCGGGCGTCGATCTGCCACTTGAGGGCCCGCACGTTCGGCACCATGACGCAGGCCCGCCCGCCGGCCTTGAGGACGCGCCGCATCTCGCCGAGAGCGCGGCCGGTGGCGAGGAAGTGCTCCAGCGTGCCGATGCAGGTGAGGTGGTCGAAGGAGCCGTCGCGGAACGGCAGCGCCTCGGCGTTGGCGCGCAACACCCGGGCGCCCGGC
>DATBGJ010000348.1:0-7265 GCA_036558045.1 Thermoanaerobaculia bacterium | reverse complement strand
CGCCGTGGCCGCCGGCGCGGACGGCGTCTTCCTGGAGGTCCACCCGGACCCCGAGCACGCCCTCTCCGACCGCGCCGTGCAGCTCGATCCGCAGCGGGCGGAAAGCCTGCTCAGATCGTTGATCGAAGTTCGGAGGGCGGTGCTTTGAGGGCTCCCAGGCAGGTCGCCCGCGAAGTCCTGGAAACCGAGGCGGCCGCCGTGCGCGGCCTCGCCGCCCAGCTCGACGAGCGCTTCGATCGGGCCGTCGAGCTGCTGCGCGCCTGCTCCGGCCGCGTCGTCTGCTCGGGGATGGGCAAGAGCGGCATCGTGATGAAGAAGATCGCCGCCACCCTCTCCTCCACCGGCACGCCCGCCCTCTTCCTCCATCCCGCCGAGGCCGTGCACGGCGACCTCGGGATGATCGTCTCCGGCGACGTCGTGCTCGCCGCCTCCTACTCCGGCTCCACCGAGGAGCTGCTGCGCCTGATCGAGACGCTGAAGCGGCTCGGGGTGCCGCTGGTGGTGATGACCGCCAACGCCGCCTCGCCGCTGGCGCGCCTGGCGGACCTCCACCTCTCCGTGGCGATCGACCGCGAGGCCTGTCCGCTGGGGCTCGCTCCCACCGCCTCGACCACCGCCACGCTAGCCATGGGAGACGCCCTGGCGATGGCGGTGCTCGAGGCGCGCGGCTTCACGCGCGAGGACTTCGCGCTCCTCCATCCCGCCGGCCAGCTCGGCAAGCGCCTGCTGCGGGCCGACCAGCTCAGGCACGCGGGCGACGCCCTGCCGCGGGTGACGCTGGAGACGCCCATGCGCGAGGCGATCTACGAGATGTCGAAGAAGGGGCTCGGCATCACCGCCGTCGTCGACGCCGAGGGCCGGCTCGCGGGCTGCATCTCCGACGGCGATCTGCGCCGCCTGCTGCAGACGGACGACGGCGCCATCCTCGGCCGCACCGCCGGCGAATGCATGACCCGCAATCCGCGCACCATCCCCGGCGGCGAGCTGGCGGCCGCGGCGCTCAAGACCATGGAGGAGCGCCACATCACCTCGGTGTTCGTCTGCGACGAAGCCGGCCGGCTCGCAGGCGTGGTCCACCTGCACGATCTCTGGGGGCTGGAGCTGTTTTGATCGCCGACGACGAGCTCGCCCGCCGCGCCAAGGCGCTCGACTGGCTGCTCTTCGACGTCGACGGCGTCTTCACCGACGGACATCTGCTCTACGGCGCGAGGGGCGAGCAGTGGAAGGTCTTCCACGTCCGCGACGGCTTCGGCGTGCGGCTGGCGCAGCGGGCGGGGCTCAAGGTGGGCATCCTCTCCGGACGGGGCAACGCGGCGCTCGATTTCCGCGCCCGCGAGCTCCGCTTCGACGCGCTGATCCAGGAGCGCGCGGACAAGGCCACCGCCTTCGCCGAGTTCCTCGCCGAGCAGGACACGGCGCCCGAGAAGGTGGCCTATCTCGGCGACGACCTCCTCGATGTCCCCGTGATGCGGCGCTGCGCCCTCTCCTTCGCTCCGGCCGACGCCGTCGCCGAGGTGCGGGAGAGAGCGGACCGGGTGTTGGCGAGACCCGGCGGCGGCGCCGTGGTGCGCGAGATGTGCGAGCTGATCCTGCGGGCGCGCGGGGATTGGGAAGGGCTCGTCGCGCCGTTTCTCGGGGACAACCTCGCCTGAACGCATGCCACCGCGCAAGAAAAATCGTCTGCAGGCCCGTCTCGAGCCGGCCGCGCTCAACGCCGGCCTGCGGCTGCTCACCTCGACCCTGGGCCGCCTCTCGTGGCCCGCCGCGCAGCGCGCCGGGCGCGCGATCGGCACCGTGGGCTGGCGTCTCTCGCGGCGCGACCGCCGCCGCGCGTTGGACCACCTGGCGCTCGCCTATCCCGAGATGACGGACGCCGAGCGCCGGCGGCTGGGGCGCGACTGCTTCCGCCATCACGGCGCGACGCTCGGCGAGTGCCTGCACCTGTTCCATCGCGATTGCGGCTTCGTCGAATCCGTCGTCGAGGTGGCGGGCTGGGAAGAGGTCGAGAGCGCGCGCGGGGAGGACCGGCCCATCCTCATCCTCACCGGGCACTGCGGCAACTGGGAGCTGCTCGCCGCCGCCATCAATTGCCGCGGCCTGGGGATGGCGGTGGTGGCGCGTCCGCTGGACGAGCCGGACCAGCAGCGCATGCTCGCCGGCCTGCGCCAGCGCTTCGGCACCCGCACCATCGCGCGCGGCAGCGAGGGAGCGGCGCGCCAGCTCCTCGGCACCCTGCGGCGCGGCGGCGCCCTCGGCATGCTGATCGATCAGGACACCAAGGTGGACGGCGTCTGGGTGCCCTTCTTCGGCCGTCCGGCCTTCACCCCCGTCGCCGCGGCGAAGATCGCCCTGCGCCAGAACGCGGCGGTGATCCCCACCTTCATCGAGCGCCTGCCGGACGGCCGGCACCGCGCCACATTCCAGCCCGCCCTCGCGCTGCCGGATGACCCTACCGAAGCGACCGCCCTG
Organism: Thermoanaerobaculia bacterium; assembly: GCA_036558045.1. Taxonomy (GTDB): domain Bacteria; phylum Acidobacteriota; class Thermoanaerobaculia; order Multivoradales; family UBA5704; genus DATARR01. The sequence goes on along the minus strand of DATBGJ010000348.1, from coordinate 4,796 downwards.
ATGACCGCGAAGATCGAGGAGCAGGTGCGGCGCCATCCGGAGCAGTGGGTGTGGATGCACCGGCGCTGGCGGCGGCAGCCGTCATAGAACGCGATGCTAGACTCCCCGCCGTGCGCCCCCGCCGTGCCGTCCTTTCCGGCCTTGCCATCCTTTCCGTCCTTGCCATCCTTTTCGTCCTTTCCCTCTCCGCCTGCCACCAGCAGAGAGGTTCATCCCCGGACGCCTGGGAGCGGCTCGACCTCTGGCGCATGAACGCCACGGTCGAGGCCACGCCCTCGGAGTGGCGCAAGGCGATCCTGCGGCAGATCTCCTACCTCGGCTCCGAGGAAGTGCGCGACATGAGCCTGGTGCCGGCGCAGCAGCTCGTCACCTTTCCCAAGCGCACCGCCGGCCAGGTGAAAGCGCTGGAGCTGCGCGCCAGCTCGCGCGTGCGGTGGACGGTCCAGCCGGGACGCGACGCCTACTTCTCCTTCGTCCCCCTGGGCACCCTCAACGGCTGCGCCTGCACGTACTGGGTGGGCGTCCGCCCGGGGCCGGACAAGCTCGACAAGCTCTACCACGTGGACGCCGAGCCGGTGGGTCCCATCGCGCCGGCGGCGGTGGCGGTGGATCTCTCGGCTTATGCCGGCCAGCGGGTCGACCTGCTGATCCAGGTCGCCGGCTCGGCCGCGCACGCTCCGGGCCAGCCCGTGCCCAGCGTCCTCTGGGGGAGCCCCGCGGTCTACAGCCGCAAGAGCCTCCCTGCCCCGCGGTGGAACGGGAAAGACCGCCCCAACGTGCTGCTGATCGGCTTCGACACTCTGCGCGCCGACGCCCTCGGAGCCTGGGGACGGAGCCCCAGCCTCACGCCGTCCCTCGACCGCCTGGCGGAGCAGAGCGACGTCTGGCTCGACGCCTACAGCACCTTCAACGTCACCAATCCGAGCTTCGCCTCGATTATGACCGGTCTCTACGGCAAGAACCACGGCGTCTACGACCTGCGGACGCCGCTGCCCAAGAGCTACACCACGCTGGCCGAGCTGCTCGCCGGCGCCGGTTACGACACGCTGGCCCTGATCTCGGCCAGCCATCTCGGCGATCACAACTCCGGGCTCGCCCAGGGCTTCGGCGAGGTGAGCACCGCGAGCGAGCACTACGCGGCCGAGATGCCGATCGACATGACGATGGACTGGCTCGCGGCGCGCATGGAGAAACCGCGGCCGTTCTTCGTCTGGCTCCATCTCTTCGATCCGCACACGCCGCACACGCCGCCGCAGCCTTTCGCCCTCGGCTTCAGGCCCGCCGCCGCCGCGGGCCTCGCGCCGCCGAACGCCTGGGTGCCCTTCCGCCAGCCGGCGCCGCGGGGATTCGTCGATCCGATCCTCGGCGGCAACCGCGACCTCTACGACGGCGAGGTGGCCTATCTGGACCGTCAGGTCGGCCGCCTGATCGACTTCCTGGAGAGCCGCGGACTGCTGGAGAACACGGTGGTGGCCCTGGTGGCGGACCACGGCGAGAACCTGGGCGAGCACGGCATCCGCTTCCGCCATATCGGGCTGTTCGACACCACGACGCACGTGCCGCTGATGATCCGCTGGCCGGGCGGCCGGCGCGAGGGACGCCGCCTCGCAGGGCTGGTGCAGACGATCGACCTCTTCCCCACCCTGCTCGCCGCCGCCGGCGTGAAGGCGCCGCCGCAGGACGGCACGGACCTGCGCGAGCTGACCGGAGAGGGACGATCCGGCCGGCGCGCGGTCTTCTCCGAGCACGCCGGCCGCCTCGGCATCTCGCTGCGCACGCGCGAGCACCGCTACGGCCTGAGCCAGGGGAACGAGCGCTTCTTCCCCGACGGTCCGTACCTCTACGATCTCAAGGCCGACCCGGACGAGGTCCAGAACCTCGCCGGCCGCGGCCTGCCGGTCGAGAAGGAGCTCAACCAGTTGCTCCTGCGCTGGCTCGCCGATCGCCGCAAGAATCCCAATCCGCAGTCCCGGACTCTCACCGAGGAAGAGGAGAGAAAGCTGCGGGCCCTGGGCTACGGATAGCGCTCTACTCGAGCTCCGCCGCCGTCTCGGCCTGCCGCTTCCGGCGCCACCGGTCCGCCAGGAAGGCCCCTCCGATGCCGAGGATGTACAGGCCGAGGGCCGGCACCGCCATGATGCAGAGGTTCACCACGTCCGGGGTGGGCGTGATGATGGCGGCGACGATGAAGATGATCACCACCGCATGCCGGAAGTAGCGCAGCAGGAAGCGCGGCGTCACCACGCCGATCAGGGAGAGCAGCAGGATGAAGATCGGCAGCTCGAACATGAGGCCGAGCCCCAGGAGGACCGTCAGGATGAACCCGAAGTACTTCTCGATGGTGATGACCGGCTCGAAGTTCTTGCCGATGCCGAGGAGGAAGTCCGCCGCATAAGGAAAGGCGACGTAATAGCCGAAGGCGCCGCCCGCCAGGAAGAAAAACGTGGTGAGGAGGACGAAAGGCAGCGCCAGCCGGCGCTCGCGGCGGTAGAGGCCCGGGGCCACGAAGGCCCAGATCTGGTAGAGCACGAACGGCGAGGCCAGGAACAGCGAGGCCAGCGCCGCCACCTTGAAGTAGAGGATGAAGGGATCGGTGAAGCCGAGGAAGGAGAGCTTGAGGTGTCTGGCCTTGAGGGGGGCCTGCAGAAAATTGAAGATCTCCTCGTGATACGTCCAGCAGGGGACGAAGGCCAAGGACAGGGCCAGGATGGACCACAAGAGGCGCTTGCGCAGCTCCTCCAGGTGCTCGAGGAGCGACATCCGCTGCAGCTCCTCCGACTGGGAGGCAGGGAACCGCTGGCGCTCGGGGATCATCGGCGGCTGGTCCGGCCGGAACGCGGGAAGATCAGGAAGGCTCCGCGGGTTCCGCCGGCGAAGCCTCGGCCGAGCGGGCTTCGGTCAGTGCGGGAGGCTCGCCGGACGGCGGCGCGGCGGTCAGAGGCGGTGGCGGTTCCTCGTCGTCGAAGGCGAGCGCGCGGAGCTTCGCCGGCGTGGGGATCTCGTCGAGCGCCAGCTCGGTGTTGATCGACCGCTTGAGCTCGTTCGTCGCCTTGCGGAACTCCGCCACGCCCCGGCCCAACGTGCGGCCGATCTCCGGCAGCTTCTTGGGACCGAAGATCAGCAGGGCGAGGACGAAGATGAAGGCGATCTCGGTGAAACCCAGGGAACCCATCGGACCTCCGGAGGCCGATCATACGCGCCTCCCCGGTGTTTAGGGTAGGGGCGGGATGGTACACTGTACCCATGAGACGTTCCTGGCGCATCGCAGCAATCGTACTCTTCGCTCTCGCGCTGGCCCTCGGCGGCCTGGTGGGCGACCGGCTCCTCGCCGTCACCGACGAGACGCGCGACTCCCTCAAGCTCTACACCGAGCTGGTCAACCTGGCGCACGAGCGCTACGGCACCGAAGTGACCTACCGGGACATCGTCTATTCCTCGGTCAACGGCATGCTCCGCGCGCTCGATCCCCATACGGCGTTCCTCAGCCCGGAAGCCTACGAGGGGATGCGCGAGAAGCAGCAGACCAGCTTCTACGGCCTGGGCATCCTGGTGGGCGTGCGCAACGGCCAGCTCACCGTCATCTCGCCGCTCGAAGGCACGCCGGCCTCCCGCCTCGGCATCCAGGCGGGCGACGTCATCAGCACCATCGAGGGCGAGCCCACGGACCAGATGACCTTGGACGAGGCGGTGTCGAAGCTCAAGGGTCCGAAGGGCACCCAGGTCAAGATCACCATCGTGCGGCGCGGGCTGGAGCAGCCGCTGGCCATGTCGGTGACGCGGGCCGAGATCCCGCAGACCACCGTGCGCCAGGCGTACATGCTGAACCCCACCACCGGCTACATCCAGATCACCGAGTTCGCCCGCGGCACCGGCCGCGAGGTGGCCGAGGCGCTGGAGAAGCTGCGCAAGGACGGCATGAAGCAGCTCGTCGTAGACCTGCGCAACAACGGCGGCGGCCTGCTCGACCAGGCCATCGAGGTCGCCGACCAGTTCCTGCCCGAGGGCAGCACCATCGTGCAGACCCGCGGCCGCACGCGCGACTCCTTCCAGTCCTACAAGGCGAGCGGCAAGTACCCGGCGCTCGACATCCCGGTGGTGGTGGTGGTCAACGAGGGCACGGCGTCGGCTTCCGAGATCCTCTCCGGCGCCCTGCAGGACCACGACCGCGCGCTCATCGTAGGCACGCCGAGCTGGGGCAAGGGCCTCGTGCAGACGGTGTACAACCTTTCCTACGGCGCGGGTCTGGCGCTCACCACGGCCAAGTACTACACGCCCTCGGGCCGCCTGATCCAGCGCGACTACACCTCCTACTACGACTACTACACCCACGCCGACGCCGGCTCTCCCGAGATCAACGGCAAGCCGGTGGAGGAGAAGGACATCTTCCACACCGACCTCGGCCGCAACGTCTTCGGCGGCGGCGGCATCACCCCGGACGTGGTGGTCAAGGACGTGGAGCTGTCGCCCTTCGAGCAGTTCCTGCTGGCGCGCAACGCCTTCCTCAACTTCGCGGTGGACTACGCCAGCCGCAACAAGGTGACGAAGGATTGGGATCCGGACCGCGCCAAGGTGACCGACGAGTTCGGCCGCTGGCTGGTCAAGGAGAAGCTCGCCACGCAGGACGAGGTGGACAAGAACCTCTCACAGGAGGAGGTCCGCCGCGATTCCCTGCTGCAGATCCGCGCCGAGCTGATGAACACCGTCGCCGGGCAGGAGGCCCGCCACCGCGTCCTCTCCCAGGGCGACGAGCAGCTCCAGAAGGCCCTCAGCCTCTTCGACCGCGCCGCCAACATGTA
>DATBGJ010000347.1:0-8792 GCA_036558045.1 Thermoanaerobaculia bacterium | reverse complement strand
GCTCACGTCGGTCTCTACGAGAAGGACGCCAGGGAGAAGGGGACCGAGATCGAGACGCTCACCATCCCGCTCGCGAGCGTGGACCGCGCCATCCTCGACGGCGCCGACGAGGGCTTCCTGCGCGTCCACGTCGAGAAGGGTTCGAAGGACGGGCGGATCGTCGGCGCCACGCTGGTGGCCGAGCACGCGGGCGACATGCTCGGCGAGCTCTGCCTCGCCGTCACCCACGGCATCGGCCTCGCGAAGATCGCCGGCGTCATTCACCCCTATCCCACCCAGGGCGAGGCGGTGAAGAAAGCCGCAGACACCTGGCGGCGCGGCAAGCTGACGCCGACGGTGAAGAAGATCTTCGACGTTTGGTTCCGGACGTTCAAGTGAGGCCGCGCTACGTGACCAACTTCAACGATGCCCTCGGCCTGCAGGCTGGAGACGAGCCCGGCACGGTCCTCCTCGAGCCGCGGCCCGAGCACCAGGTGGCGCCGGACGTGATCCATTTCGCGGTCCTCACGACCCTGGCCGAGGTCTCCGCCGCCAGCGCCGTCGGAGCCTCGGTGGTCCCCGCGACGGTCACCGTGCATCTTCTGGACCGCGCCCGCCTCGCGCCTCTGGTGGGCCGTGGCCGGCTGCTGCGCAAGGGAAAACGGCTCGCCGTGGCGGAGGGCGAGGTGACGCAGGACGGCCGGCTGGTGGCGAAGGCGACGGTGCAGTTCGCAATCCTGGACTGAGAACGAAAACGCCCGGCTCGCGCCGGGCGTCTCGATCAGGTCGTTGTCCTGAAACCTAGAAGACCACCCGCAATCCTACCTGCACCTGCCGCGGGTCGCCGCCGCCCGAGCGGATGGTGCCGTCGAAGCTCGCCGCGACGCCGTTGGTGACCTCCGGGTGCAGGAAGTTCGGCTCGTCGAAGACGTTGAAGACCTCGAGGATCGGCTCGATGTGCAGGCTGCCCACTGCGATCTCCTTCGACAGCCGCAGGTCGAGCGAGTTGAACTCGTTGTCCTTGCGCAGCGTGTTGCGCAGGATGATGAACGTGTCCGGGCCGCCGGGCTGGCGGTTGGCGACCGACTTGGGCTGCGCCGAGCGGTACGAGTACCGGGCGTTCAAGTTGAGATCCCAGGGCAGACGGAAGAGCGCCAGGGCGTTCAAGCGATGTCGCTGGTCGCGGTCGGACCAGTTGTATTCGCGGTCGAGGTGCCGGGGGTCGACGTAGCGGAAGGTGAATGGATCGCGCTCGTTGTCGTCGTCCGACTTGTCCTTGGAATAGGTGTAGTAGACCTGATAGCCGTAGCGGTCGGTCATCCGCTTGTTGGCGCCGATCGTCACGCCCCAGTAGCGGCTCTTGGCGGTCGATTCCACCGTGGTGAGCGTGGCGATGCCGTTGGCGCCCCCCGGCGGCAGGCCGGTCGACCACGGCGCGCCGAACCGCGCGTCGTTGCGGTTGACGAAGCGCGTGATGTGGTCGGTTTTGGCGTAGTTGCCCTTGACCAGGAGGGCCAGCCCCGACATCACCTCGCGCTCCCAGGAGAGCGAGGTCGCGGTGGTGCGCGGCGTCTGCCAGTCCTTGTCGTAGACGAAGACGTCGGGATCGAAGGGCGTCGAGCCGCTGGCGTCGATCAACTGTGTGTAGGCCGGCGGCGGCGGCAGCACGCCGATCGAGCCCAGGAAGCTGTTGCGGAAAAGCGTCTGGCCGACCGAGCCATTGGTCGAGCGGGTCGACGCCAGGTCGAGCGCGGGCAGCCGGGCGTGGAAGATGCCGCCGGTCAGCCGCACCACCGTCTGCGGATCGGGCGCCCACGAGATGCCAAGCCGCGGCTGCCACATTTTCATGTCGTCTGGAATGTTGCCGTCCGACGGGAACTCCTGGCCGTTGCGGGTCTGGCCGATGAACGGCGCGAAGAACACCTGGTCGGCCGGGGTGATCGGGTCGGGATTGTCGAGGCCCTCCCAGCGCAGACCCATCTGCACGGTGAGATTGGCGGTCGGGTGCCACTCGTCTTGGACGTAGACCGCGGGCTCTTTCTGCTTGATGGTCTGGGTGCCGGCCTCCTCTACGGTGCGGCCGACGCCGGCCTGCTGCAGGTAGAGGATCACCGGGCCGGAGACCGTCAGGCCCGCCGGGCAGACGCCGCTCTGCGAGCCGGTGACGAACTGGCCGGCGGCGTTCGCGCACTCGACGTAATGCGGATTGTTGACGTAGTTGATGAAGCCGTCCACGCTGGTGAAGAAGAACTTGCCGTTGGCGAAGCCGATGAAGGTCTGCGACGACGCCACTTCGTTGTAGTCGAAGCCCACCTTGATGTTGTGCTTGGTGCGCAGCATCGAGAAGTTGTCGGTCAGTTGCTTGCGGTCGTCGTTGTACTTGACCGGCAGGAAGAACGGCATGCCGAAGCGGTTGTCAACCGACAGGATCGAGGTATCCGGGAACGGCCGGCTCTGGCCCGGGATGTCCGGCCCGTCGTAGGGCCGCGGCCGCCATTCCTTGGCGTACTGGGCGCGCAGCTCGTTGAGGTTCGAGGAAGAGAGCGTCGAGATCCAGGTGATGGTGCCGGCGTGCGAATAGTCCTTCTCGACGCCGTTCGAGGAGCGGCCATAGGAGTCGACATCGAAGGTGCCGTTGAGCTGCTCGGAGTTGGTATAGGAGTAGCGGACGGTGAAGAGATTGGACGCCGAAATCGTCCAGTCGAGCTTGGCGAGCGCCACCTCCGCGTCGTTGGTGCGCTCGATCGGGCCGTCGTCTTGCGGAATGCCGATCGAGTTGAGGAAGTTGACCAGCCGCGCGTCCATGCGGCCGGCCTGGGTCTGCTTGGTGCTGTCCCCACGCTGAGCGTCGGCGGCGACGAAGTAGAACAATTTGTCCTGCTGGACCGGCCCGCCGAGCGTGAAGCCGAACTGGGTCTGGCTGGAGTCGCCCTTCGGGATTGTGCCGCCGCCCGGCTTCTGCGGATCCGAGGACAGGCTGTCGTTCTTGAAGAAGCCGTGGGCGGTGCCGGAGATCTGGTTGGTGCCCGTCTTGGTGACCACGTTGACGAAGCCACCCGAGGAGCGCCCGAACTCGGCCGGCGCGCCGTCGGCAACCACCACCACCTCCTGCACCGCGTCTAGATTGAAGGTGAAGGGCGGTCGCTGGCCACCGCGCTGCTCGCCGAAGAAGGGATTGTTGAAGTCGGCGCCGTCCACCGAGATGTTGTTGGCGATGCCCTTCTGGCCGTTGATCGACAGCTCGTCGCCGTCGGGGCCCTGTACGATGGTCACGCCGGGAGTGAGCTTGGTGTAGTCGAGGAAGTTGCGGCCGTTGTTGGGGAGCCCCTCGACGGCGTTGGTGTCGATGCGGACCGCCCCCTCGGTGCGGCTGGTCTCGATCACCGGCGCCTCGGCGGTGACCGTGATCTCCTCTTCGGCGGAGATCTGCAGCGTCAGCTTGAGGTTGATCGTCTGGCCGACCGCGAGATCGACGCCCTCGCGCACCAGCCGCGCAAAGCCCTTGAGCTCGACGGTGATGCGGTAGGGTCCCAGCGGCAGCAGCACCCCGCGGAAGCGGCCGTCGGGGCCGGTGGTGACAACCTGCTCGAAGTTGGTCGCCGTATTGCGCAGCGTCACGGTGGCTCCCGGCAGCACGCCGCCGTTCTCGTCCGCGACGGTTCCTTCGATGACACCGGTCGTCGCCTGGGACTGGGCGAATACCGCCGGCACCCAGGAGACGAGCAGGATAAGGCACAGCAGACGCACGCCCAACTCTCGTGACATCCCGACCTCCTTTTTTCTGTGACAACCAGGGAACAGACCTGTGAACAGAACATAGCGCCGCCATGGAGGGGGAGTCAAGGACGCGCGCGCGGTTGTCACAGGCGGCGCTCGCGCAAAAGCTCAGGCGTCGGAGAGCCGATCGGCCTGCCTCGCCGTCAGCGCGCCGGCGAGGAGCCCGGCCGCCAGGACGAAGCCGGCGAAGCCCGGGACCTTCGTCAGCCCTCCCAGGACCAGATCCGCCAGCAGCGAGGAGGCGAAGAGGGAGAGCGTGAAGGCCAGCGTGCTCGTCCAGAGCCACGCCCGCGCGGTCCGCGGGTGCCGGCGCAGCACCCACCACTGCGCGGCGCCGAGAGCGAGACCGCTCACCAGGCCCACCACCGCCATGCTGCCGGCCCGCACGGGCACGCTCAGCATGCGCACGTTGATCTGTCCTCCCGTCACCGCCCGGCCGACCTGCTCGACCAGCACGATGCCGGCGGCGAGGCCGATCCCGAGCCCGAAGGCGCTCGCCGGAATCCACCAGCGGGCGTTCTCCAGGCGGCGCCGCAGCAGCACCCATTGCGACGTGCCGAACACGGCGCCGACGATGCCGGTCAGGATCGGCGTCACCAGCATCGCGCCGACCACCGTCTCGATCGGCGCGCCGAGGGCCAGCGCCGCGGCGAGCCCGATGGCGAGACCCGCGGCGCTCGCCAAGGTCCAGCGAAGACGGATGGTTTCGGATGCCATGCGTCACCTCCTGATCGATGGGCTGCTTCTTGATACGCGCGGCCGCGGCGAATCTTTCACTTGGGATCGCTTCGCGCGCCAATCTTCCACCAGGATCGCCCAGCGTTCGTGATCGCGCCACCGGCCGCCGATCTTGACGTAGCGCCGCGAGTACCCCTCCCGGGTGAAGCCGAGCCGCGCCACCAGGGCCAGCGAGGGCTGGTTCTCCGGCTGGATGTTCGCCTCCAAGCGGTGGAGCCGGAGCTGGACGAAGGCGTAGCGCAGCGCAAGCTCGAGGGCTTCCATCATGTACCCCTGGCGCGCGAAGGGAGCGCCGATCTCGTAACCCAGGTACGCGCTGCGGAAGGGGCCGTAGGAAATCTGGCTGATGCCGAGCGCGCCGAGGACCGCGTCGTCGGCGCGCCGCCGGACCAGCAGATCGACGTTATCGGCCCTGCGGCTGCGCTCCCGGTAGCGCTCGAACCGGGCGAGGGTCACCGGCGGCAAGGCCAGACCGCGATGAAAGCGACGGCTGGCGCGGTTGAGGGCGACGAATTCCTCGCCGTCGCGCGGCTCGGGGAAGGCGAGGCGAACGCGCGGACCCATGCGGGCCGGGCTCGGCGGCCCGGCGCTCATCCCAGGACCGCCAGCGCTTCGTCGAGAAAGGCGAGCTGCAGCCGCATCTGATCGCGGATCGGCATGCCCCACACGCCGCATCGCTCGGCCTCGGCGCGGACCTCCTCGGACGGTTTCGCGGCGACGCGGTCGAGGAAGGCGCGGAAACGGGGATCGTCCGGCCGGCCGGTCTCGCCTTGCTCGAGAGGACGCAGGAAGAGCGGCATCTCGGAGACCATGGTGAAGGGATCGCCGCCCAGGGAGCGCACGTGCTCCATGGAGCTGGGACGAAACTTCGCCGCCGTCTCGAAATCGCCCCGCTCCTCGAACCAGGCGATCATCGAGCGCGAATCCGGCCGCGTGGTGAACCCTTCGTCGATGCGGCGGAAGCCCTTCTCCCCTCCGCGATCCGCGTCGAACGGCTGATACCTCATCGAGCGTACCTTCGCGCGAAGGGCATCGCGGAGCGGCCCGGTTCGCTCGATCCACGCCGGCTCGATGAGAAACCATGGACCCGAGGCGAAACCCATGCCGTGGAAGCTGGCGTGGAGATGAAACGGCGCGCCGCCGGCGAGGAATGCGGCGACGGCGCGATTCTCCGGTCGCGCGCCGGAGTCGTCCGGATCGCGCGGAAAGCCGAACTCCATGTCGTCGCCGGGCCGCTCGCGGATGACGTGGCGGAGATAGAGGAACAGGTCATAGGCCCGATCCGGTTCTCCCAGATGATCCACCGACGGCAAGGTCGCATCGCTCCACGCCGCGTTGCGCGCCTCGCCATCGGGATTGACGTGTGGGACGACGTACCAGGTGACCTCGGTCAGCAGAGGATCCTCCGCCGGCCGCGCCGCGAGGAACGCCGCCAAGCGTCGCAGCATGGCCGGCCCCACCGGCTCGTCCGCGTGACAGCCACCGATGAGGCTGACGTGGAGGTCGCCGCGACCGAAGACGCAGGCGGCGATGTCGCGGCCTTCGCGGGATTGGCCGATGGGGCGGCCGGCGGGTACGGGGAGCTCGGCCGAAAGGATTTCCTCGATCGGGAGGCGTACAGCTCGCCCTTGGACATCGGATGGCCCTGCCCTCCGAGGCCTCACCCCCTGTCCCCCTCTCCCTGACGGGCGAGGGGGGCCGAATCCGAACCGGCGAAGCTCGTAGGGCGCGCTGTGCGCGCCACGAAGCGATGATGGTGCGCACAGCGCACCCTACCGGCAAAACACCTTCGTCCGCGTCCCCCCTCGCCCGTCAGGGAGAGGGGGACAGGGGGTGAGGCCTCGAAGGGCATACCTGTCCGACGTCCAAGAATCCAATGAATCACCAAGGCCATGTTCCTTTCATTCCGTTTTTGCCCCCCGCAGCTCCTCCCGTGCCCGCTCCAGCCGCTCGGCCGCCTTCTCCGCCTTCTCGCGCGCCCGCTCCGCCGCGCGCTCCGCCGCCTCGGCCTGCCGGCGGAGGTCGGCCGCCGCCTTCTCCGCTTCTTTGGCCTCCTGGCCCAGCGCGTCCGCCTCGGCGCGGGCGCGCTCCAGCTTCTCTTCGGCCGCCTCGATCTGCTTGCGCAGCTTCTCGGCTTCACGCTCCTCGCGCTCGCGGCGGGCCTTCTCGGCCGCCTCGCCACGGTGGCGCGCCTCCTGCTGGACGGCGCGGGCGGGCCGCTCCTTTTCCTCCTCCGCCTGGCGCTGGGCCTCCCGCCGTGCCGCGAGGTCCACGACGGGCGCGCCGGCGACCTGGAGGCCGGCGAGCACCTCGAAGCCGGGCGGCTCGAGGTCGCGGTCGAGCCAGCCGCGCGCCGCGGCTTCCGACGCCGCCGGGCTGAAGGCCAGGGCCTGCAGGTTCGCCGCGATGCGCTCCATCACGGTGCGGCTCGGCGGCTTTCCCCGCTCGGCGAGGATCTGCCCCGCCTCCCAGCGCAGCTCGTCCGAGAGGGCGCGCGCCGCGCGGATCGACTCCCGCAGGGCCTCGGCGCCGCGGCCGGAGACCGCCTCCCGCTGCGCCGCCCGCGCCCGCTTGCCGGCGCCGAGCAGCGCCTCCATCTTCTTCGGCTGCCGCTCGAACAGCGCGTTCACCGCCCAGGCGGAAGGCGTCGGCTTGGGCAGCGCCTGGACCTCGGCGGCGGCGTCCTTCTGGCCTTCCTTGCGCAGCCGCTTCGCCAGCTCGTTGCGCGCCGGCGTGAACTCTTCCGGCGGCAGCCTGTAGAGGCGCTGGATCTCGGCGTCCGGGGCATGCTTGCGGGCGGCCATGTCAGGAGATGGTACAGAGAACGGCACCAACGGAGCTACAATCCATACCGGTTGTCCTTCGAAACATGTTTGTCACCGCCAGGGGGGTCTAGGAGTATCACGGCATGAAACGGCTGACGTCGCTGCCCGTCCTTCTGGTCCTTTCCATCCTTTTCGTCCTGCTCGCCGCCCTCGCCGGCGGCGCCGACGATCCACCCGCGTTCTCCCACCACCGCTGGGTCGACGCGCAAAAGGCCTGGGGCGCCCGCTTCCAGGGCTCCGTGCTGCCGCCGGGCCGCGAGCACCTGCCCGGCTTCGCCGAGCTGCCGACCACGGCTCCTCCCGCGAAGGCCGTGGCGAGCCAGGTCCGCGTCAGCCAGGACATCCTGGGGGCGACGGGATTCTCGCAGCCGGAGACCCAGACCGAGCCGTTCCTGGCGCTCGATGCCGAACGCGAGAGCCATCTGCTCGCCGGCTACCAGGACGTCCGCTTCGAGGACGGCGGCGCCCGCGCCCTCTCCTACGCGGTCTCGTTCGACGCGGGAAAGACCTGGAGCGAAGGCAATCTGCCCGGCCTCACCACCGTCACGGGAGGCCGCTTCGAGCGCGCCTCCGATCCCTGGGTGGCCTTCGGGCCGGGCGGCCGCGCCTACTACGTCTCCCTCCTCTTCAACGAGCGCAACGCCGAGAACGGAGTCTTCGTCTCCGCCTCGCCCGACGGCGGCCTGACCTGGGAAGGGCCCGTGGCGGTGCGCGTCGACCCGGAGGACTTCAACGACAAGGAGGCGATCACCGTCGACACCCGGGCGGACAGCCCCTTCCACGGCAGGGTCTACGTCGGCTGGGACGCCGTCCTCGCCAGCCAGCGCCAGCCGGTCCGCTTCGCCTGGTCCGAGGACGGCGGCGCCTCGTTCTCCCCGACCGTCACGGTGTACAACCAGGCAGCGAACGTCGGCGTCTTCCCCGTCGTGGGCTCGGCCGGCGCCGTCCACCTGTTCTGGGTGAGCTTCCCGCTCACCGGCAACGCGCCTCCCGAGCTGATGACCGCGAAGTCCACGGACGGCGGCGCTTCGTGGAGCGCCCCGGTGACGATCTCCGACGCCCGGGTCTTCGGCGTCGACGGCCAGCGCACGGGAGGCAGCATCCCCGCGGCCGCCGCCGACCCGCGGAACGGCAACCTCTACGTGGTCTGGCAGGACGAGCGCTTCTCGCCCGGCAGCGATCAGGTCGTCCTCTCCCGCTCGACGGACGGCGGCGAGACCTGGACGGCGCCGCAGCTCGTCTCCGACGGCCCCCGCAACGCCGCCAACTACACGCCCGCCGTGGCGGTGAACGCCAACGGCCTCGTCGGCGTCTCCTACTACTCGCTGCGCAACGATCCGGCGCGCAGCGTGCGGGTGGACGAATACCTCGCCATCTCGAAGAACCAGGGCCGCAAGTTCGGCCGCAGCGTGCGGGTGAGCACCGCCTCCTGGGACGTGCGCTTCGCCGCCGTCTCGCGCGGCTTCTTCCTCG
>DATBGJ010000346.1:0-3431 GCA_036558045.1 Thermoanaerobaculia bacterium | reverse complement strand
GCGTGATACTCGCCGGCCAGCTCGATGCCGAGGAACCGGCGCTCCGGGTCCCGCTCGCAACGATGGAGGAGATAGCGCCCCTTGCCGAAGCCGATCTCCACCTCCCAGGCGCCGTTCCCCGGCACCAGCTCGTCCAGCGGGAGCGGCGCCGGAAAGTCGGCGAGCGGCCGGTCTCCCGCCGCCGTCGAGACCCGCACGGTCTGGATCAAAGGAGGTCCTCGCGCTCCCGCGCCGCCAGCTCGGAGACCAGCCGCTTGACCTCCTGCGAGCGGGATTTCGGGCACACGAGCACGGCGTCGCCGGTGCGCACGACGACCAGCCCATCGACTCCCAGGACCGTGATCGTCCCGGCGTCGGCGAAGAGGAGATTGCCGCGCGCATCCACCGCCAGGCGGTCTCCCCGGCCGGTGTTGCCCTGCTCGTCCCGGGGCAGCACCTCGTCGAGCGCTTCCCAGGAGCCGAGATCACTCCAGCCGCAGTCGAGAGGCAGGGTGGCGATGTCGTGGAGCTTCTCCATCACCGCGTAGTCGATGGAGTCGGCGGGCAGGCGGGCGTACAGCTCCTGCAGACGCTCCGGCGCCGCGGCGATCTCCTCGAGGCCGTGGGCGAGCTCCGGCTGCAGCCGCTCCAGGAGGCCGAGCAGCGTCGAGCCGCGGAAGACGAAGATGCCCGCGTTCCACAGGTAATTGCCCGAAGCCACGAAGCGGGCCGCCGCTTCAGCCGAGGGCTTCTCGACGAAGCGCCGCACCCGCCGCACGCCGCTTGGCTCCGCCTGCGGCTCCAGCTCGAGGTAGCCGTAGCCGGTCTCGGGCCTGCGGGGCACGACGCCGAGGGCCATCACCCGGTCCTCCCGCTCCACCACGCCCACCGCTTGCGCCAAAGTCTGCCGGAAGGCGGAGGCGTCTCCCATCCGGTGATCGGCCGGCAGCACCGTCACCGCGCCGGCACAGGCCTCCTCGGGCATCGAGCGCACCGACCAGCCGATGGCCGGAGCGGTGTTGCGCCCCTCGGGCTCGAGCAGGATCTGCTCCGGCGGTATCTCCGGCAGCTCCCGGCGCACCGGCTCCGCCAGCGCTTCCGTGGTGCACACCCAGACCGCCTCGGGCTCCACCAGCGGCCGCAGTCTCTCGAAGGTCTCGCGCAGCAGGCTGCGGTCGCCTTCCAGGGCCAGGAGCTGCTTGGGCCGCCGCTTGCGCGACAGCGGCCAGAAACGCGTGCCGCTGCCGCCGGCCAGGATCAACGCCCGCAAGCGTGCCTACTCCTCTCCCAGCTCCATGCCCATGATGTGGAAGCCGGAATCCACGTACACCGTCTCGCCGGTGATGCCCGAGGCCAGCGGCGAAAGCAGGAAAAGCCCGAGGTTGCCCACCTCTTCGTGGGTGACGTTGCGGCCGAGGGGCGCGACGCCGGAGACCTTGTTGTACATCTTCATGAAGCCGGGGATGGAGCGCGCCGCCACCGTGCGCACCGGGCCCGCCGAGACGGCGTTGACCCGCACGCCCTTCTTGCCCAGCTCGTAGGCCAGATAGCGGACGGAAGCCTCCAGGGCGCTTTTGGCGATGCCCATGACGTTGTACTTGGGCACCACCTTCTCGGCGGCGTAGTAGGTGAGGGTGACGAGCGCGCCGCCCTCGTTGAGCAGCGGTTCGGCCTCGCGTGCCACGGCGACGAGCGAGTAGGCGGAGATCTCCAGCGCCGTGCGCCAATCGTCTCGGGTGGTCTCGATGTAGCGGCCGTCCATGGCCGCCCGCGGCGCGAAGGCGATCGAGTGGACGACGAAGTCGAGGGTCCCCCAGGTCTCGCGGAGGTCGGCGAAGGTGGCCTTCAGCTCCGCCTCATTGGTGACGTCGCACTGCGAGAGGCGAGAGCCCGTCCACTCGCGTGTCAGCTTCTCCAGCTCCTCCTTCAACCGCTCGCCCTGATAGCTGAAGGCCAGCTCCGCGCCCGCCGCGTGCAGCCGCTCGGCGATCGCCCAGCCGATGCTGCGCGCGTTGGCCACCCCCATCACCAGGCCGCGCTTGCCCTGCAGGTCGATTTGGATCATGGCGCGGTATGTTATCCCGATCCGCCCTTGTCGCCAGCATGTGGGGATGGGCGCCTCTTTTCCTCTCTCGCCCTTCGTGTGAAGATGGTGGTGGGGCGTCAGGAGTTTCAGCATGCTGAGCGAAGAGATTCGTAAGGAGATCAGGCCGAGGTTGGAGGCGGTCTTTCAGGGCCGGTTCAGGGGAGCTCTGCTCTTCGGATCGGAGGCCCGGGGGGAGGCAGAAGAAGATAGCGACGTGGACATCATGGTTCTCCTGAGAGAACCCGTCGAATTGGGTAAGGATCTGGAAAGGATCGTCGAGGCCCTGTACCCTCTCCAGCTCCAGGTGGACCGGCCCCTCCATGCGCTCCCGGTATCCTCGGAAGCTTTCAAGGCCGGTCAGTACAGCCTTTACCGGACGGCGCAAAGGGAAGGCTTGTATCTGTGAATCTAGAGGCCCTGGAGTTCTGGAAGAGGGCGCTTCAGGCTTTCCAGACGGCAGAAGAGCTGGTCGATCGAGATCCTGACGCCTCCTCGTCTCGCGCTTATTACGCAGCCTTCTTCGCGGTTTCCGCTCGCCTGGCCCTGGAGGGCCAAGGATTCGTAAAGCATACCGCCATCGAACGCGCCGTCCATCGGGACCTCGTCAAAACCGGAGAGTGGCCCGCCGAAGTTGGGGCGGCGTTCTCCTGGCTCGCCAATCTCCGGTACACGGCCGATTACGGTGGCGCCACTCACGCGCAACCAGCCGAGGCCAGAGAGGCGGTCGAAAAAGCGAAGTTGATTCTGCAGGCTGTTCGAAATTCGATGCCAGAGGCCTTCTCGGAGCCCAAGGCCTAGCTGGTGTATCCGCCTCCATGAACCTCTTCGAGCTGACCCGCGCCCTCATCGACATCGACTCGACGACCGGGCGCGAGCGCGAGGTCGGCGACTTCTTGGTCCGACATCTCGAGGATCTCACCGGACGAACAGGGGGGGCGGTCGAACGCATCGCCGTCACCGACGACCGCTTCAACCTGTTCGCGGCCTGGGATGAGCCGGCCGTGGTGCTCTCTACGCATATGGACACTGTTCCGCCGTTTTTCGCTTCGTCTGAGGACGGCGACTGCATCCATGGCCGCGGGGCTTGTGACACCAAAGGCGCGATCGCGGCGATGATCCACGCGATCCAGGAGCTGCTCGCGCAGGGCCGGCGCGGTTTCGGTCTGCTGCTGGTGGTCGGCGAGGAGACGGACAGCGCTGGCGCCCAGGCGGCCAACCGCCAGCCCCGCGGCTCGCGATACCTGATCAACGGCGAGCCCACCGAGAACCGCTTGGCTCTGGGATCCAAGGGCATGCTCTATCTCGCCTTGGAGGCGGAGGGCCGGGCAGCCCACTCGGCCTATCCGGAGCTCGGCGACTCGGCGAT
>DATBGJ010000345.1:0-3691 GCA_036558045.1 Thermoanaerobaculia bacterium | reverse complement strand
GACGCCTACCGGCGTCGAGCTGACCCCCTACAATCCGGAGCTCGCGGCCCAGATGGAGGTGGCCGAGCGCGTGATGCGCGAGGACCGCGACGTGCTGCGGAAGCTCGCCGAATAACCGTCCATGCGGGAGCCGGTCCGGGTCCGCGACGACGTCGTGCTCGCCATCCACCACCGTCAGTTGGCCGAGCACTGCGGCGGCGAGGGAATCCGCGATCCCGGTCTTCTGGATTCCGCTCTGGCCGGGGCGAAGAATCTCCTCGCCGATTCCACGGAAGAGCCGGACCTCGCCCTGTTGGCGGCGGCGTACGCCTGGAGTCTCGCCCGGAACCATCCCTTCGTGGACGGCAACAAGCGCACGGCCTATGTGGTCTGCCGCAGCTTCCTGAGGCTGAACGGGCGGGATCTCGACGCCTCTCCGGAGGAGAAATACCTCACCTTCCTGCGTCTGGCGGAGGGCCGGTTGACGGAGCAGGCCCTGGCGGCGTGGATCCGGGAGCACCTGGCCGGCGCGTAAGCCCGGAGAGACCGCTCCTGACGGAGCGCGGCCGGTTTCGTCGGCGCATACCCCGGGCTCACGCCCGGGGCTATGAGTATGCCGCCCTCCGGGCTCTCGGTCGGCGGACTGCCGACCGTGGGCTCGGATATCGAAGGTCCGACGCCGAAGGTGCCCGCAGACCGGAACGGCGTTGCCGCTTCGGAGACGACCCGCCGTTGTGCGCCTTCGAGCCGTTGTCGCACACCGACTGGGTCGTCTCTACGGACCCTCCGAGACATCGCCAGAGATAGAGGTTATGGAGGCGTTGTTTCGCGATACCCTCCGGCAGAGGCCATTCGAGCCTGCAAGGTCCTGCGAATCCGGTTCGTCACGTCCTTGGGCATCCTGAGTCGGGCCGTCGAAAGGGGCCTTTTGACGCGCGATGCTGGGATACGCTACCTGGAAAGGCTGAGGGCCTACGGGCGCTTCAAAGAGGAGCTCATCGACGAGGTCTTGCGGCAGATAGGAGAAAGCTGACATGGCAAAAGCCCAGAAAACGGTGAGCATCCGCCTGGAAGCCGACGACTACCAGTTCCTCAGCAGCTTGGCGGAAGCGGAGAAAGAGGACTTGTCCACGGCTGTCCGCGATCTCATCGGTCGCGGCCGCGTCTTCCTGGGTCTGGAGCGATATCGCCAAGGGAAGGCTTCGCTGAGCAAGGCGGCCGAGCTCGCAGGCGTCTCCGTCAGCGAGATGATGGATCTGCTCGCCGCGCACGGGATCCCGGCGGATCTCGGGGTAGAGGACTACCGGGAGAGCCTTCTCACGCTACGCGAAGTCTGGTAGCTCGCCCAAACGAAGGAGCTCGCGATGACCCTGAAGCTCACCACCATCGGCAACTCCACGGGCGTCGTCCTGCCGAGGGAGATCCTGCAGCGCTTGCGGGTGGACCGGGGGGACACGCTCTACGTCATCGAGACGCCTACCGGCGTCGAGCTGACCCCCTACAATCCGGAGCTCGCGGCCCAGATGGAGGTGGCCGAGCGCGTGATGCGCGAGGACCGCGACGTGCTGCGGAAGCTCGCCGAATAACCATCCATGCGGGAGCCGGTCCGGGTCCGCGATGACGTCGTGCTCGCCATCCATCGCCGCCAGTTGGCCGAGCACGGCGGCGGCGAGGGAATCCGCGATCCCGGTCTTCTGGATTCCGCTCTGTCCAGGCCGAAGAACCTCCTCGCCGATTCCGCGGAAGAGCCGGACCTCGCCTTGTTGGCCTCGGCTTACGCCTGGGGTCTCGCGCGGAATCATCCCTTCGTGGACGGCAACAAGCGCACGGCCTATGTGGTCTGCCGCACCTTCCTGAGGCTGAACGGGCGGAATCTCGATGCGTCCCAGGAGGAGAAGTACCTCACCTTCCTGCGTCTGGCGGAGGCCGGTTGACGGAGCAGGCCCTGGCGGCGTGGATCCGGGCGCACCTGACCGACGCGTGAGCCGCGGAGAGACCGCTCCTGACGGAGCGAGGCCGATTTCGGCGCCGCGTTCCCCGGGCTCACGCCCGGGGCTATGAGTATGCCGCCCTCCGGGCTCTCGGTTGCAGACTGCCGAGCGGCGTGTTCTTCCGGCACCTGCAGGAGGACCGGTCCGACGATCACGTTGAAGCCGGCGGGAAAGCGCTCCAACGCGAAACAGGTTCATATAAATCCCGCCGTGCGATCCGCCGCCCTGGAAGCAGCAAGTCCCTATTTCGCCGGCACATAGATTCCCGGCACCCCCGCCTGGCCGGCAGTCTGGTTGAGAGCGGCCAGGTCCTTCTCGAGCAGCGCGTCGAGCTCTTTCTCGTAGCCTTCCAGCTCGGCGAGCTGGGCGGCGAAGACCTCGCGCATGCCTTGCGTGGGCGCGCCGTTGCCGCCGCTCGCCCAGGCCATCAGGGGCGAGAGGCGGGAGTAGAGCTTGGAGCCTCCCCGCATCGCCAGGACGTCGTAGGAGACCTCGGCCTTGGGGTTGTGCATGCGCGCTTCCAGGTCGTCGAGCTTGGCGATGAGCGCCTGGGAGGCGTCGGCGAGGGGCTTGGCGCGGCCGTCCTTGGCCAGCAGCTCGTTGCGCTGCGCGAGCTGGCGGCGGACGGCCCGCAGGCGCACGACGTCGCGGGTGAGGCGGGTGACGGCGTCGCGCACCTGGAGGGTGAAGCGGAGCTGCGCTTCGAGGTCCGCCTGCGGCAGGGTGACGCGCGGGTCCGGCCGCAATACCAGCGGGGCCGTGGCGGTCTTGCCGTCGACGGTGAGGCGCACGGTGTAGTTGCCCGGCAGGGCGGCGGGACCGGCGCCGGGATAGCCGCTGTCGAGCCTGGCGTTGGGGATCATCTCGGCGCCTTCCCAGGTGAGGTCCCACAGCGCCCGCTGCACGCCCTCGCCCTTGGGCAGGGCCAGCCCCTTGAGCTGCTCGGTCTCGTCCTTGACGTATTCGTAGGCGCCGGTGGGCTCCTTCACCTTGCTGGAGAGGGTCGAGACCAGGGCGCCGGAGGCGTCGAGCACCTCGAGCTTGATGTCGTCCTTGGGCTCCTTCTCCAGCCAGTAGTAGACGCGGGCGCCGCGCGGCGGGTTCTGGCCGGTCCAGGAGTCGGCGGGGCCGCCGCGGAGCTCCCAGCGCACGGCTTCCGGCACGGCGAAGAGATGGAAGCCGGCGGCCTTCGCGGCGTCGGGCAGCGGCTCGCGCACCACGCCGAGGTCGTCGAAGATCCACAGCGAGCGGCCGTGCGTGCCCACCACGAGCTCGTCGCCCTTGACCACGAGGTCGTGCACGGCCACGGTGGGCAGGTTGAGCTTGAGGGAATGCCAGGTGGCGCCGTCGTCGCGGGAGAAGGCGACGCCGCGCTCGGTGCCGAGGTAGAGCATGCCGGCCCGGGCGGGATCCTCGCGCACGGCGTGGAGGTAGACGTCGCGCGGCAGGCCGGCGTCGAGGCGCTTCCAGGTGCGGCCGAGGTCGGTGGTCTTCCAGAGGTAGGGCGTGTTGTCGTCCAGGCGGTGGGCGTCCACCACGAGGTAGGCGGTGCCGGCGTCGAAGCGGGAAGGCTCGATCATGTCCACCGTGCCCCACTCGGGGAGGCCGGGCACGGCGGCGGTGACGTTCCTCCAGGTCTTGCCGCCGTCCTCGGTGACGTGCACGAGACCGTCGTCGCTGCCGGCCCAGATGAGGTCCTTCTGCACCGGCGACTCGGCGAT
>DATBGJ010000344.1:0-3485 GCA_036558045.1 Thermoanaerobaculia bacterium | reverse complement strand
CCTGGGAGGGCTCGCCGTGTGGTTCCACCTCGGCGCCGGGCCGATCGTCGCCGCACCCTTCCTCTACGCCGCGGCCGACACCCTGGTGCGGCGCCGGGATCTCGGCCGGGATCTGCGCCATCTCGTCCTTCTGGGCCTCGCCCTGCTTTTCGTCCTTTCCCTCTTTCTGCTCCCGGCGCGGGAGTCGCTGCTGGAGGTGATCGCCGACAAGCGCGTCGAGCAGACGGTCCCCTGGCGCGAGGTGCTCCCCGGCCTGCTGCGGCTCCAGGCGGGCACGGCCGCCGCCTGGCTGACCGCGATCTTCTGGGCGGCGGCCGTCGCGGGCCTCGCGCTGCTGTCCCGCCGCGATGGGCGGCTTGCCCTGTATACGGCGGTCGTCGTCATCGGGCACGTCATGGGCCTGCTCATCCTGTCGCCCAAGGGCTTGGCCAGTCCTCTCATCCTCGGCCGGTATCTGCTCCCCGTGCTCCCCTTCGTGCTGCTCTGGGTGGCCGCGGCGCTCGGCTTGCCTTGGCAGAGCGAGGAGCCGGCGCTCGTCCGCTGGACGCGCGGAGCCGCCGGAGCGCTTCTCGTGCTGGCGCTCGCCGCGGCGGGTCCCTTCGCGGACCCCGTCGTCCGCCGGACCTCGTTCCTGCACCACAACGACTTCGTGGGCTTCTACCGGCCTTACCGCAGAGCGCCGGCTGCGGCGGTGCCGCCCTTCTATCGCACCCTGCACGGCGAGACGGTGCTCGAGGCGCCGTGGGTCTACGCCTGGGAGTCCAACCGCACCTTCTATCTCTACCAGGAGATCCACGGCGGCCGGGTGGCGGTCGTCGCGCCGCAACGGATCTTTTACCGGCCGCCGCTCGCCCTGCGCAACGCCGTGGCGCCGGAACCCGCGGACCTCTGCCGCAGCGGCGCCCGCTACCTCGTCGTGCATCCCAACCTGGCGCGGGAGGAGGACCGGCTGGCGCCCGGCGGGAAGATCTCGGACGCGGTTTCGCTGCCGCTCCGGCGCATGCTGCGGGCGACGGCGGCGAACCTGGCTCGCCGGCTGGAGAGGCAGTGGGGGGAACCCGTCTACGCCGATCGCTGGCTGCGGGTCTGGGATCTCCGCGAGACCTGCGGCGGCGGCGCCCACAGGACCACCGCCGCGGCGAGCGCCAGCGCGGCGATCATGAGCCCGGCCACGAAGCTCGCCGGACGGTAGAGGAGATCGACCGCCGGCTCGCCCGGCGGCAGCCAGGCGGCCACGAAGGGACCGTCGGCCAGCATCGCCGGCCGCCTCTCGCCGTCGACGAGCAGCTTCCAGTTGCCGTCCTGGAGGACGCTGCTCGCCAAGAGGCGCCGATCCGCCAGATGCGCGCGGGCTCGCAGCCAGTCCGGCCGCACGGACCCGAGGCTCAAAGTCGAGGACGCATCTTCGGCCGGCAGGAAGAGCAACGCGCGGGCCCTGCGGTTCTGATAGATCCATGCCCGCCGCCGATGAAGGACGAGGCGGTACGGTTTGCCCACGCGCGTCCCCGGCTCGGTCACGAGGAAGCGGACCCCGAGCCGGCCGTAGAGGGGATCCTCCGGGGCGTAGAAGCCGTCCGTGGGACGGCCCGGGAAACGGTTGATCCGGCTGGTCGCCTCGATGTAGGCCGCGGGCTTCGCCGGGTTGGAGGTCCGCGCATCGGCCAGGCCGTAGACGGACGCTATGTTCGGCCGCAGCACCGGTCCCAGGCCCGCCATGCGATGCCACGGATCGAGCCTTTGGCGGAGAAAGGCGATGGGCGGCGTCTCGGGGTAATAGAGATCCGCCCGGACCGGCGGGTTGGCCGGGGCGTGAAAGGCCAGCAGCTCGGCGGCCACGATCACGGCGAGGATCTCCTCCCTCAGCGCGGAGGCGCGCCGCGCCAGGAGCAGCAGGCCGGCGCACAACACCGCGAGCTGGAAGGCGAGCGATCCGTACCGTAAGCGGGCGAGGACTGCCGGGTCCGGTCCGGGATGGGCGACGTAGCCCCAGACGATGAAGGCGGCCAGCGCCGCGCCGGTCAGCGCGCTCCGCCGCCAGCGGTACTCCCCGCGGTGCCAGCGCTCCCAGGTGCAGGCCGCCGCGTAGGCCACCGCGAAGCCGAGCAGCAGCACGACCCGGCTGTGGAAGCTCACGGACTCGCGGAGGATCGGCAGGAGAGTGAAGAGCTGGGCGAGACCGGGGGGCCGCGCCAGGATCACCAGGCAGGCGAGCGCGACGCCCAGCATCAGCCGCTCTTGCGGCAAGCGGCGTCCCGCCGCCAGCGGCCAGGCGGCGGCCAGAGCCGCGAGAAGCGCGGCCGTGCCGGCGAAGCCGGCGGCGTCTTCGTTGATGTTACGCCTCCCCCAATAGGCGCGAAAACGGCTGTTGCCGAAAGCGTTGGGCGCGGCATTCGGCACCAGCCGGGCTACGGCGTCGTGCAGCCGGGTCCCTGTCTCCGGCACGTCCTCCGCTCCGGCCGCGGCCTGCAGGCGTTCGCGCCGCGCTTCCAGAAGCTCTACGCGCAGGGTCCGCGGCAGATACTCGGCGGCCGGCAGCGCCATCGGGGCCGCGAATGCGGCGCCGATGGCGGCCGCGACGACCCAGGATCTCGCCAGCGTGAGCCGCCGCCCCGCCGGCCGCGCGAGCAGGCGCGAGAGGGCGAACGCTCCCGCCAGCGCCGAGACGTGCAGCGCGGTCTCGGGATGACCGGCGAGCAGCAGGCCCGCTGTCGCGAGGGCGAGGAGGAGGCCGTCGCGGCGCGCGCCGCGTTGATCGACCATGACCAGTCCGTAGAGCAGCACCGGCAGGAAGGTGGCGGAGCCGGCGAGCGGCCAGCCGAGGTTGAGCTGCAGGAATCCGGCGAATCCGTAGGTGAGGCTGCCCGCCAGCGCCGGCCACTCCGAGATCTCCTGCCGGCGCAG
Source organism: Thermoanaerobaculia bacterium (assembly GCA_036558045.1). Taxonomy (GTDB): domain Bacteria; phylum Acidobacteriota; class Thermoanaerobaculia; order Multivoradales; family UBA5704; genus DATARR01. The sequence goes on along the minus strand of DATBGJ010000344.1, from coordinate 584 downwards.
CAAGGAGTAGGTGAAGACGAGCGGCAGCAGCACGCGCAACGCCGCGATCACTCCGAAGCCCGCGGCGATGGGGAACGGCAGGGCCAGCCAGACCAGCGGCTGGAAGGCCTGCGACTGCGGATTGGCGAGCAGCGGCTCGCCGGCTCCGGCGAGAGGGTTCCACAGCGGCCACTCGCCGGCGGCGTACGCCTCGCGCACCCGCACCAGCCAGGGGGCGATCTGGAGCACGAGGTCGCTCTGCAGCAGGTTGCCCGGCGGCGGACCCGCGATGAGGCCATCAAAGGGCGGCAGCCTGGTGAGATAGCCGAGCGGCAGCATCACCCGGCCGCCGAAGAGCACCGCCCCGAACAGCACGGCGAGCGCGATGCCCCAGACCGCCCAGCAGCGGGCCGGCACGGGATCGAACCAGCGGCGCAGGGCCCAGGCGAGCGCGAGCGCCAGGGTCAGGAACCACAGGCCGGGGAGGAGGGCGAGGAGCAGGTGCATGGGGAGGGAGCCTATCTGCTCCTTTCCTTGGTTCAAGGGGTTTTTTGACAGACGGAGGGATCTGCCCTGCGAGACCTCACCCCCTGGCCCCCTCTCCA
>DATBGJ010000343.1:0-17880 GCA_036558045.1 Thermoanaerobaculia bacterium | reverse complement strand
TCGCCGATCGGCGCGCCGGCGGCGGAGAAGCGTTGGCCGAAGACGTTCTGGTCGAGGATCTCGCGGCGCTCATAGAAGAAGTCGAGATAGAGGGAGTCTCGCTCCTCGGTCCAGAAGACGAGAAACTCGCCGTTGGGCAGGATGACCAGCGCCGGCTCCTTGCGCACCAGCACTTCGCCCGACGCCGGGATGGTCGGCAGGTTCTTGTTGGCGACGAGGAGCATCTCGCCGGTGACCGGCTTGCCGTTGCGGTCATAGGCCCGCCCCATGATGCCGCTGATCTGGTTCTCCCACACGACCAGGGAGTTGCCGGACGGTCCGAAGGCCACCTGCGGCTTGAGCTGCCGCGGCGTCGCGGTCTGATTGACGCGGAATTCCTCCCCGACCGGCTTGGGATCAGCCCACCCCGGGAGCGCACACACCAACAGCAGAGCGGCGGCCAACAGCCAAACGGGCTTGGACCTCATGGTAGACCTCCTCCGAAGATGAGCGGTTCCGATATGTTCCTACACCCTAATCCTAGGCTTGTCGGGGGGCGGTGTCAATGGTTCGGTATGCCGCTGTCCTCAATAATGGACCGCTTGGGGCCTGCGAGCCCTCCCCTCCCCCGTGGCGCGGACGCGGTATGCTCTTTGCTGTCATCTCAGCTCAGGAGATCTTCTATCGTCATGTTTCGCAAGGAGGACCCGTCATGACCTCCCGCTGTTTCCGTCTTTTCCCAGCCGCCGGGATCTTCCTCGGCTTGCTCCTGGTTCCCGGCCTGCCGCTCCCCGCGCAGGAGCCGGCGCCGGAACCGGAGGAGAGCTTCACCGAGGCGATCGAGGTGAGCGTCGTCAACCTCGACGTGTTCGTCACCGACAAGAAGGGCCAGCCGCTCGCCGGTCTGAAGCGGGAGGACTTCGAGATCTATGAGGACGGCAAGCCGGTGGAGATCACCAACTTCTACGCCGAGAGCGGCCCGGCGGTCCTGCCGTCGCGCGATTCGGCGGCTGCCGGGACCCCGGCCGCCCCGGCCGTGCGTCCGCCCGAGCAGCAGCTCCGGCTGGTGATCTTCGTCGACGACACCAACATCACGCCCACCGGCCGCGGCATGATCCTCGACCGGCTCCACGACTTCCTGCGCTCCGAGCTGCGGCCCGGCGACCAGGTGATGCTGGTGCGCTACGCGCACTCGCTGGAGATCCGCCGCGAGTTCACCGGCGACCTGGCGCGCATCGCCTCCGACGTCGCGGCGCTGAAGCCGCTGTCGTCCGATCTCGGCGGCCGCGACATCACGCGTGCGGACGCGCTCGAGCAGATCGGGGACGTCCTCGAGACTCAAGGGTGGGACGTCTCCATCGAGACGCTGTTGAGAAACTACGCCGGCCGGGAGACGCTGCGCCTGGCGGGAGCGCTGGACGCTCTGGGCTCCGTGGTGAGCTGGCTCGGCGGGGTCTCCGGCCGCAAGGCGATCCTCTACGTGAGCGACGGTCTGCCGCTGGTCCCGGGCACCGACCTCTACCAATGGGCGGCCATCCGCATGGCGCAGCAGCGCAGGGCTTTCTCCTCGGGGACGACCATCTCGGGGATCGGCTCGCAGGAGTACGACGCCACCCGGCGCTTCCGCGAGCTGACGGCGCAGGCCAGCCGCAACCGCGTGACCCTGTATCCCATCGAAGCCGCCGGCTCGCGGACCGTGCGCGGCACGCTGATCCAGGAGCTGCTGGTGCAGAACGATCAGAACGGCCTGCGCTTCCTGGCCCAGGACACCGGCGGGCAGGCGATGCTCAACGCCGGGGACCCGCTCGCGGCCCTGCGCCAGATGGGCCAGGACCTGACCACCTACTATTCCCTCGGCTATCAGCCGCAACGGCCGGGCGACGAGGTGGAGCACAAGATCGAGGTGAAGGTGAAGGTCAAGGGCGCGCAGGTGCGCCATCGCCAGTGGTACCGCGACAAGCCGGTGAACGAGGCGATCGCGGAACGCACGCTGGCGGTGATGCGCTTCGGGCCGGAGGACAACCCGCTGGACGCGCGGGTGGAGATCGGCGCCGCCAAGGAGCAGGGAGACTCGGTGCTGGTGCCGGTGCGGGTGAAGGTGCCGATGAGCAAGCTCTACCTGCAGCCCGGCGAGGGAAAGCGCTCGGGCCGCCTGCGCCTCTACCTCGTGGCCAGCGGCGGCGGCACGACCACGCCGGTGCGGCAGACGAAGCTGGTCACCCTCAACGTGCCCGAGAGCGACTTCGCCGCCGTGGCCACCAAGGAGTACACGCACGAGATCGGCATCTCGCTGAAGAAGGGCACCTACGCCCTCGGCGTCGGCGTGCGCGACGAGCTGGCGGCGGCCACCTCGTACCTGCGCAAGGAGTTCGTGCTGGGGGAGGGGGAGGCGGGGAAGTGAGAGGCGCAGTCCAATCTGGCTGTGAAGACTGAACCTTCCTGCCCTCCGAAAACCGCCTGATCCGCGACGAACGAATGGACCGCGCTCAATCCCCCTGAAACAGCGGCGCCTGCACCTCGGTCGTCTCGGGTTCGGTGATCTCCTCCGCCTCCGGCGGCATCTCCTTCTCGCGCACTTCCAGCTCGTGCGGCTCGGCGGAGATCGCCTCGATCTCGGCGGCTTCCTGCTGCGCCAGGAGGTCCTGGGGCGCGGGGGGCGCCGGCGGCAGGTAGACGAAGCGGCCGAGGCCGCGGTGGTACTGCATGCCGGTGGCGGCTTCGCGCGAGTTGCGGAGCTGGTTGATCTTGGAGTCGAGGTCGTCGATGAAGTGGAGGGCCAGCGCCTCGGGCGTCATCGGCTCGACGGGCGAGGCGAACTCCTTCCTCCCCTGGTGCGAGAGGACGAGATGCTCGAGCAGGATCCGCAGGTCCTCGGGGAAACCTTCGATGGCGGCGCAGCGCTCACGGAGCAGGTCGCGGCCGATGACGACGTGGCCGACGAGCCGTCCCTCGAAAGTGTAGTCGTTGACGGGCATGGCGCCGAGCTCGCGCAGCTTGCCGAGATCGTGGAAGAGCACGCCGAGCAGCACGAGATCGCGGTCGAGGTCGCGGTAGTGCCGGCAGACGGCCAGGGCCAGCTCGCCCATCGAGACCACGTGCTCCAGCAGGCCGCCGCGGTAGGCGTGGTGCATCGACTTGGCCGCCGGATGCTCGCGCAAGCCGGCGCCGTGGACGGCCAGCGCCTCCGCCGCCAGCCGCCGCATCACCGGCCGCTCGACCTCCTCGGTGTAGAGGCGCTGGAGTCGCATCCAGAGATCATCGATGTCCTCGCGTGTGGACGGAATGAGCTTGGTTTCGTCGAAGCCGTAGTGCCGGTCGCCCTCGGTCGCCTCGCGGCAATCGTCGAGCGTGACCTGGAGCTGATCGCGGTAGTTCTTGACCGTGCCGCGGAAGGCGACGAACTGGTGCGCCTCGAAGCGACCGTTGAGCGCCGGGCTGTCCGACCACACCTTGGCCACGATCGAGCCGCTGGCGTCCGTCAGCTCCAGGTCGAGGAAGCTCTTGCCGTTGCGGTCCTGGCGCGGCTCCTTGCGAGTGAGCAGCGCGAAGCCCTGGACGCTGTCCCCGGCCTCCCAGGTGCGGATCGGTGCGTTGCGCAGGATCTTCGGCATGGCGAATGGTCTCATAGTAGTCTGTCTGGGAATCGGGTGCCAACCCCATGGCACCGACCCTGCAACAAGGCCGCGCGTGCGATACCGCATCCTGTCGTCTTTATCCCTGCTGTCCTTGCTGTCCCTGCTGTCGTTCACCTCCCTGGCGGCCCAGAGCTCGGAGAACGACCCCACCCTCTGGCCCGAGGCGGAGCGCGTCTTCTTCCAGGACGGCCCCGAGCTGCTGCTCACCGAGGAGCAGCGCACGGAGCTGCTCGGCCTCGACGCCGCCGCGCGGGCCGCCTGGATCCAGGACTTCCTCGACAAGGACCCGATCCCCCACACGCCGGCCAACGAGCTGCGCGAAGGGATCGCCAAGCGGCAGCGGCTGGCCGAGGACCAGTTCCTCTCGCCGCGCGACGTGCGCGCCCAGCTCATGTTCCTCGACGGCATGCCGGACGACCGCCTGGTGGTGGACTGCGGCGCGGTGTTCACGCCGCTGGAGATCTGGACCTACCGGCAAGGGACGGGCAACGACGGCAAGCCGCTGGAGCGGCAGGCGCTCGTCTTCAGCCCCGGCAAAGGCGAGCCGTACAAACTGTGGCTGCCGAGCGACTCGAAGCGCGCCCTCTACACGCCGATGATGGAGTACTGGCTGGAGCAGTGGGAGGAGATGCAGGGCAGGGTCTTCCTCGCCAAGCGCTTCGACCTGCAGAACTGCGACCAGGCGAAGGACGTGGACGTGGCCACCGGCGTGCCCGGCCTGACCGGCGCCCACGCCGGCCGCGGCAAGGTGCGGCCCAAGGACTCATCCTCCCTGCTCGCGCCGCCGAAGGATCTCGCCGTGTGGGCCGAGAAGGCCGCGGGGACCGAGCTGCCGCAGCTCGCGCCGGAGCTCAAGGTCACCTCGGCGGAGATCCGGTTCCCCGACAGCGATGGCCAGCGCGTCGTCACCCGCGCCCTGATCACCCTGCCCTCTGATGCGGGCTTCGAGATCGCGAAGGACGACAAAGACAAGCAGCAGGTCAAGCTGATCGTCGAGGGCCTGGTCGAGCAGGAGGGCAAGTCCTTCGAGGACTTCCGCCTGCGCTTCCAGCTCCCCGTTCCCAAGCCGGGCGAGCCGCTGGTGCTGGCGATCGACCGGCCGCTGCGCCCGAAGGAAGTCTTCACCATGCGGCTCAAGGTCCACGACGACGTGGGCGGCGCCGAGGCGCGGATCTTCCGCAGCTTCCGCGTGCCGGCGCAGCCGACGCCGGAGCCGATGCCCGCCCGCGCCGCCACCGGCGATCTGGTGCCGGCCGCGGCGGCCGCGGGCGCGGACAGCCTGCTGCTCCTGCCGCCGCCGCAGGACATCCTGATGGGGCTCTGGCGGGCCGAGGCCATCGTCACCGGCGAGCGCATCCAGAAGGTCACCTTCTTCGTCGACGGCAAGGCCCAGCTCACCACCTCGAAGCAGCCGTTCTCGGCCGAGCTGCGGCTGGAGCAGTTCCCCACCGAGCAGATCGTGCGCGCGGAAGGCTACGACGCCGAAGGCAAGCTGGTAGCCGCCGACGAAGTGATCCTCAACCAGCCGCGCGGCTCGTTCAACGTGCGCATCGTCTCGCCGCCCAAGGGCAGCCGGCTGCAGCCGCGCACCAAGGCGCGGGCGCGGGCCGAGGTGGTGGTGCCCGACGGCCGGCGCATCCAGAGCGTCGAGTTCCGCGTCAACGACAAGCCGGTGGCCTCGCTCACCACGCCGCCCTGGGAGCAGGAGGTCACCGTGACGGACGAGGATCTCGTCTACCTCACGGTGGTGGCCACCCTCGACGACGGCACGCGGACCGAGGCTACGCGCTACCTGCGCGCGCCGCAGTATGCCTCCGAGGTGGACGTCAACCTCGTCGAGCTGTACGTGGCGGTGACCGACCGCTCCGGCCAGCTCGTGGGAGGTCTGCAGCAGGACGACTTCGAGGTCTACGAGAACGGCAAGAAACAGGAAATCGCCAAATTCGAGATGGTGCAGAACCTGCCGCTCGTGGTCGGTGTCCTCATCGACACCTCGGGCTCGATGGCGGGCTCGCTCGTCGATACGGTGAAGGCGGCGTCCGGCTTCCTGGAGAGCGTGATGACGCCGCGCGACAAGGCCTTCGCCGTGAGCTTCGCCCGCCGTCCGAGCCTGCTGATGCCGCCCACCGACGACGTGGGCGCCGTCGTGCAGGCCATCGAAGGCGTGCAGGCCGTGGGCGACACGGCGCTCCACGACGCCCTGGTGCACAGCCTCTATTATTTCCGCGGCGTGCAGGGCCAGCGCGCCCTCGTGCTGCTCTCGGACGGCGACGACAACGCGAGCTACATCAAGTACAAGGACGCCCTGGAGTACGCCCGCCGCAGCGGCGTCGCCATCTACGCCATCGGTCTCAACCTGCCGCCTTTCGAGGCGGGCGTTCACGCCAAGCTGGAGGAGTTCGCCCAGCAGACCGGCGGCCGCGTCTTCTTCACCCACAACCCCGAAGAGCTCCCGGGCATCTACAAGCAGATCGAGACCGAGCTGCGCAGCCGCTACCTGGTGGCCTACAACTCCACCGACCTCAACGCGACGAACGCCTTCCGTCCGGTCGAGATCAAGCTGAAGAAGGGCGGCCTCAAGGCGCGGACGGCGCGGGGGTACTATCCATGAGCGGCGTCATCGTTTCGAATCACCGGATCAGTCGGATCGGACTTCTCTGTCTCCTTCTCGCCCTCCCAGCCGCCTCGCAGCCCTCCTCCCCCGCCTCCGACCCCACCCTCTGGCCCGAGCCGCAGCGGTCGTTCTATCAGGACGGACCGGGCCTGCTGCTCTCGGCGGAGGAGCGCGACGAGATTCTGGGGTCCGACGAGGCCGGGCGCGAGCGCGTGATCCGCGATTTTCTCAGCCGCGATCCGATTCCGGCCACGCCGGAGAACGAGCTGGCCGAGGGGATCGCGCGCCGCCTGCGTCTCGCCTTGAGCGAGTTGCCCTCGCCGCGGGACGCGCGCGGCCAGCTCCTCTTCCTTCGCGGCCAGCCCACCGCGCGGCTGGTCGTGGATTGCGCCGCCGCCTTCAAGCCGCTGGAGATCTGGACCTATCCGGGCGAGGACGGCGCGCCGCGCGAGCTCATCCTCTACCGTCCCTCGGCCGGCGAGCCGTTCCGCCTCTGGCTGCCGATCGACTCCAAGCGCGCCCTCTACGTCAGCGAGATGGAATTCTGGCTCCTGCAGTGGGACTTCCTGCGTCTCCCCGGCAAGCAGCGCATCGACCGCTTCTTCTGTCCAACTTCGAAAGACGTGGACCGCGTCACCGGCGTGGACGGCCTCGGCAAGGGCAAGGACGAGCCTTCGCTGCTCTCCAACGCGGACTTCGCCGCCAGCGACCGGCAGGCCGAAGCGAGCCGCGACCTGCGCTGGGTGCGCCCGGAGAACCGCATCGCGCTGCTGTGGGCGCCCGCCGATCTCGCCTCCTGGGCGCGCGCCGCGGCGGCCACACCGCTGCCGCCCGCGCCCGAGGCTCTCGCGGCCGGCGAGCTGGAGCTGGACTTCCCCCGCCACCAGGGCCAGCGCCTCCTCGCCCGCGCGCTGATCAACCTGACCTCCACCGCCGGCATGGCCACGGCCGAGGTCAACGGCAAGCCGCGCGTGCGCCTCAGCGTGGACGGCGTGCTGGAGCGCGAGGGAGAGGTCTTCGAGGACTTCCGGGCGCGCTACCAGGTATCGCCACCGACGCCGGAAGCCCCAGCCTCCCTGTTGCTGGAGCGGCCGCTGCGGCCCGGACAGAGCTTCGTCCTGCGGCTCAAGGTGAGGGACGAGACGAGCGGCGCCGAGACCGCGCTCACCCGCGGCTTCCGCGTCCCGGAGCGGCCCGAGCCCCGCCTCTCCCGCGATCTGAAAGCCGTGGCCGTGGGCGGTGAGATGACGAAGCCCGGCGGCGTCACCGGCCCGGACACGCTGCTGCTGATGCCGCCGCCCGCGGAAGTGACGCTCGGCACCTGGCGCGCCGAGACCGTGGTCTCCGGCGAGCGCATCGCCAAGGTGGTCTTCCTCGTCGACGGCCAGCCGCAGATGGCGCGCACCCGGCCCCCCTACACGGCCGAGGTGCGGCTGGCCGACATCCCGCACGAGCAGGTGATTCGCGCCGAGGGCTACGACGCCGCGGGCGAGCTGGTGGCCTATGACCAGGTGGTGCTCAACCAGGCGCACGGCCGTTTCCGGGTGCTGATCACCGATCCGCCGCGCGGCGCCCGCAGCGCCGAGAAGGTGCAGGCGCGGGCCGAGATCGTGGTGCCGGAGGAGCACCGGGTGGAAAGCGTCGAGTTCCGCGTCAACGACCGCAAGGTGGCGACTCTGGACCAGCCGCCCTGGCAGCACGAGATCCCGGTGCCGGCCGAGGGCGATCTCGCCTACCTCACCGTCACGGCGCTCCTCGACGACGGCAGCCGGGCCGAGGACGTGCGCTTCCTGCGCGCGCCGGCCAACCTCGGCGAGATCGAGGTGGATCTGGTGGAGCTCTTCGCCACCGCGCTCGACTCCTCCGGCCATCCGGTGAAGGACCTGCCGGCCTCCGACTTCGAGGTGCTGGAGGACGGCAAGCCGCAGAAGATCGTGCGTTTCGAGCAGGTGGACAACCTGCCGCTCTCGCTCGGCATCGCCGTCGACACGTCGTTTTCGATGGCCTCCTCGCTCGTCGAGGTCCAGCACGCCGCCGCCGGCTTCGTCCACAACCTGATCACGCCGCGCGACCGCTGCTTCACCCTGCAGTTCGGCGGCCGTCCGCTGCTGCTGGTACCGCCGGTGGACGACGCCGAGGCCGCGGCCCTCTCGCTGGAGGGATTGCGGGCCTTCGGCCGCACGGCCTTCTACGACGCCATCATCACCTCTCTCTACTACTTCCGCGCCGAGCCCGGCCAGCGCGCCCTGGTGCTGCTGACCGACGGCGAGGACACCATCAGCTCCACCTCCTGGGAGGACGCCCTGGCCTACGCGAAGCGCAGCGGCGTCGCCATCTACACCATCGGGCTCGGCGTCGGAGACCTCAAGCGCGGACCCCGGGCCATGTTGACGGAGCTGGCCGAGGTGACGGGTGGCCGGGCCTGGTTCGTCGAGCACGCCGACGAGCTCGCCGGCGTCTACAGCCGCATCAGCGAAGAGCTGCGCAGCCGCTACTTCCTGGCCTATTCGGCCGACCGGCCGGCGGACGCGAATGGATACCGGCCGATTCAGGTGAAGGTGAAGCGGGGGCTGAAGGCGCGGGTGTCGCCCGGGCGGCCGTAGGGGTAGTCCAGTCCCGCGCACCCGAACCTTGACGCCACACCGGAGGGCGGTAAGAATACCTCCGGTATGACTCTTACGACCTCCAGGAGCGAGTATGCGAATCACCAGCAAGGGACAAGTCACGATTCCCATCGAAATTCGAGAGCGCTTGGGACTGCTCCCCGAAACCGAGGTGCGGTTCGAGGTGGTGGGCAACGCGGTTCGGATCGTCCGGGAGGAGAGCTCCCCCAGAAGCCGGGGGCAGCGCCTGCTCAAGCACCTGCGGGGGCGGGCGACCTCCGGAATGAGCACCGAGGAGATCATGGCTCTGACCCGCAGCGAGAGTTGAGCAGCGTTCTCGTCGACAGCAACGTGATACTCGATGTTGTGACCGAGGATCCGCGATGGGGAGAGTGGTCCTCCTCTATGCTCGCCCGGTGCGCCGAGAGCGGAATGCTGGTCATCAATCCGATCATCTACGCGGAAGTATCCACGGGGTTCGAGCGGATCGAGGAGCTCGACGAAGTCGTTTCCGCAGACTGGTTCCGTCGCGATCCCCTTCCCTGGGAAGCCGCTTTCCTGGCCGGAAAGTGTTTTCTCTCTTATCGCCGAAAGGGTGGTTCTCGTCGCTCGCCTTTACCTGATTTCTATATCGGCGCACACGCGGCCGTGAAGGGCCTCCCTCTGTTGACACGGGATGCTCGTCGTTACAGGACCTACTTTCCTCATTTGGTGATTCTTGCTCCAGAAGAAAGAGAGGGAGGTCCTGAACCTACCTCAGCCGCGAAGGCTCCAGGGCGGCGTTGAAGCGGGCGCGATAGCTGTAGAGATCCTTCGGGCACAGCCACCGGCCAGAGCTCGAGTGGCGCGGTGCCTGTCTTCTCCTCAATCCCGGTGCGTGCGGACCGCGCCGTTTCTCCTATCCTCTTACGCTCGCCGTGCTCACCATTGCGGATGGACGGCTCGTGCCTGAGATTCTCGCGGTGGAGTAGCAGACCATGCCAACTCAGTCCATGACGCGCCCGCTCCTCTTCACTCTCCTGCTCGGCGGGCTCCTCACCGCCTGCCATCCCGCGCAAGAGCCGGCCGCTCCCGCCCCGCGTTCCTGGAAGCGGCCGGGTTTCCAAGCGGGCGGCGGCACGCCCTTCCTCCTCTACGTGGTCTATGGGAGCCTGCCCGAGGAGCCCAAGGTCTCCCGCAGCAGCTACCGCACTCTGGGACTGCCGGACGGCATCGGCGCCGAGATCTACGGGCCGAAGGTCCATCCCGAGGTCTGCACGACCTGGCTCCAGGGTCCGATGGGAGAGCTGTTGAAGACGCAAACGCCGGAGCTGGTGAAGGCCGCGGCCGCGGCGCCCGGCTGCATGATCATCCAAGGTGAGCCAGGGGACGCGCGCACGCTCGACTACCTGCGCGACGTGGTCGGCTTCCTCACCTATCTCGCGGACAACGGCGCGGTCGCCGTCCTTGACCCTCAGACGTTTACTCTGTGGTCGCCTGCACGGTGGCGGAGCGAATTCTTCGCTCCGGACGGCCCGGTGCCGCACCGGCACGTCGTGATCCTCACCTCCGAAGACCGGCGGCCGGACCGGCTCTGGTTCCATACCCGCGGCATGAGGAAGTTCGGCCGGCCCGATCTCAGCCTGCGAGGCGTCGCCGGATCTCAGAGGGCCGCCGTCGTCGACTTGTTCAACCGCTTCATCGGGCTCCAGGCCCTGGGCGGCATCGTCCCCGAAAGCGAGGAGATCCGCATGGCCGGCCTGCCGCCAGGCCTGACCTGCCACCACCGCGGCGACGTCGACGATCCGGACTTCAACAATGTCCACCTCGAGATCGAGGGGCGAACCTACTCCTCGGGAGACGACTGAGTCTCAGCGTACTGAATGAGGTCCCAGCGAGTGCCGTATAGATCTTCGAACACGGCGACCCGGCCGTAGGGTTGCTCGCTCGGCGGCCGAACGAAGCGGATTCCGTCGTTCACCATGCGCTGGTAGTCACGCCAGAAATCATCCGTCGAAAGGAAGAGGAACACCCGCCCGCCCGCTTGGTTGCCGATGAACCGCTCCTGCTCCGGATTGGACGCCCGCGCGAGCAGCAACGTCGTGCCCGTCGATCCCGGAGGAGCGACGACCACCCATCGCTTGTTCTGCTCGGGTTGAAACAGATCCTCTACGAGCCTGAAGCGCAGCTTCTGCGTGTAGAACGCAATCGCCTCGTCGTAGTCCCTCACAACAAGAGAGACGTGAACGATCGATTGCCTCATTCGGTTTCCTTCCGACAGACGCCGCGGCGCAGGCCGAGCTGCGCTTTCGCGCTAGCGCCGGTCGCCCGCTGACCATCTAATCCTATCAGGGCGTAAGATTCCCGCATGGGCTTCTTCTCCTTCGCTCTCGCGCTCACCCTGTCCCTCGCCAGCGCCAAGGCCCCGGCGCCGCTCCAGCCCTGCGAGCTGCCGCGGCTGAAGGAGCCGGCGCGTTGCGGCGTCCTGGAGGTCTTCGAAGACCGCGCCGCCGCCAGCGGGCGCAAGATCCCGATTCGCGTCGCGGTCCTGCCGGCGACCGGCAACCCTCGCGCCGCGGACCCGCTATTCGTTCTCCAGGGCGGACCCGGGCAGGCCGCCAGCAACCTGGCTGATTTCTACGCCGAGGCGTTCGCCAAGGTGCGCGCGCACCGCGACATCGTGCTCGTGGACCAGCGCGGAACCGGCGGCTCCAACGCGCTCGAGTGCGATCTGTTCGGGGACGGCAACGATCCCCAGGTGCTTCTCGGTTCGTCCCTGCCGGTGGAGGCGGTGCGGGCTTGCCGCTACAAGCTCGCCGCGCGCGCCAATCTCTCCCTCTACACGACGCCCATCGCCATGCAGGACCTGGACGACGTGCGGGCCTGGCTGGGCTACGAGAAGATCGATCTCTACGGCACGTCGTACGGCACGATGGCCGGGCGCGAATACCTGCGGCGTTATCCGTCGCGCGTGCGCGCGGCGGTGCTGCGCGCGGCCGTGGCCCCCGAGCGGAGCTGGGCCGTCTATCATGGCCGCAACACGCAGCAGGCGCTCGACCGGCTGTTCGCCATCTGCGCCGCCGATGCCCGCTGTCACGCCGCGTATCCCGACCCTCAAAAAGATCTGGCGGCGGCCTTCGCCCGCATCGGCGACGGCGGTGCCACGGTCACCGTGGACGGACGCACGGTCACTCTGCGCAAGCCCGCCGTAGTGGCGGCCATTCGCGCCGCACTCTCCGCTCCCGCTTCGGCGGTGGAGCTGCCGCGGATGTTGCACCAGGCAGCGGGCGGCGACCTCGTGCCCCTGGCCACCACCGCCCTCGCCGTGCGTCGCGGGTCGGCACACGAGCTGGCGGAAGGCATGTTCCTCACCGTGGCGTGCTCGGAGCTGCTCGCCGGGATGGACAAGGCGGCGCTGGCGCGGGAATCGGCCGGCACCTTCGCGGGCACGGATGCGATCGACGAGCTGATGGCGGCCTGCGCCATATGGCCTCCGGGCGCCCCCTCGCGGCCCGCGGGCCCGCTGCCGCAGGACATCCCTGTCCTGGTGATCTCGGGCTGGCACGATCCGTCGACTCCGCCGGAGAGCGGCGAGCTGGTGGCGCGCGCCTTCGGCAACAGCCGGCACATGGTCATCCATCACGCCGGCCACTCGTTCAACAATCTCAAGGGCTGTGTCGACGAGGTGATCGCCGCGTTCCTGGAATCCGGCTCGCTCGCGGGGCTCGACCTGAGCTGCGCCGAGCGCTTGGCCATGCCCGCCTTTCCCTGAGCCGGCGGGCCCTGCTCCTCACTCGAAGCGCGCCATCAGCGCCTGGAACCGGGGATCCTCTCGCAGCGGGTCGAGATCGCTGTCGTGGTCCATCCAATCGCGGAAGCCCTGGCCGACGGCGCCGAACCTCTCCAGCGCGGTGAGGGCGCGCTCGTAGTCGCCGAGGTTGGCGTAGAAGCAGCCGAGGTTGTAATAGTGCACCGGCTCCTCGGGAGCCATCAGGTCGACGCGCTCGGCCCAGGCCAGGGCGCGCTCGCGGTCGCCGAGGCGGCGGGCGCAGAAGGCGGCGTAGATGGTGGCGCGGGAATCCTCGGGGTGCTGGCCGAGATGGCGCTTGACGCGCTCCAGGCAGACGCGGTCGGCGCGCACCGCGGCCTCGCGGTCGCCCCGCGCCTCGTAGATCTGGGCGGCGAGGCTGAGAGACTGATAATCCTCCGCATCCAACTTCGCAGCATGCTCGAAGAAGACCAGAGCTTCGTCGAGCTTGCCCTGGTGCCAGGCGGTGCGGCCGGAGAAGTACCAGGCGTCCCACAGGCCGGGCTCGAGCTCGCGGGCGCGGGCCAGGTAACGCTCCGCCTCCTCGTGGCGCCGCGCGTGGGCCAGGGCCACGCCGGCACCGACGTGCGCGTCGGCGAGGTCGGGAGCCAGCTCCAGGGCGCGCTGCGCGGCCTTCTCCGCCGCCGCGCGGTCCTCTTCGCGGTGTCCGAACCAGGCGTCCAGCCAGGCGTGGAGGATGGCGATCTGCGACCACGCGCGGGCGAACGCCGGCTCGAGCTCCACCGCGCGGTAGCAGAACGCCCGCGCCTGCACGAAGCGCTGCTGCCAGAAGAGCTGGCGGCCGCGGAGATAGAAATCCCACGCCTCGGGCGAGACCGCGCCGGCGCCGCGCAGCACTTCGCGGTCGCCTTCGCGCAGGACGCCGCGCAGCGCCTCCACCGAGCGCTCCGCGATCTCCTCCTGGATGGCGAAGACGTCGTCGAGCCGGCGGTCGAAGCGCTCCGACCACAGGTGGTAGCCGCTGGCGACGTCGATGAGCTGGGCGGTGATGCGCACCCGGTCGCCCGCCTTGCGCACGCTGCCTTCGAGCACCGACTCGACGTTGAGCCGGCGCCCGATGTCGCGGATGTCGAGGTCCTGCCCCTGGAAGCGGAAGGCGGACGTGCGGGAGGTCACCTGCAGCCCGTCGACGCGGGTCAGCGCGCCGATGAGCTCCTCGGCCAAACCCTCGCAGAAATAGGCCTGGTCGTGCTCGGCGCTCATGTCCGCGAAAGGCAGCACGGCGACCGTGGGGACCCGGCCCGGCGCGCGGCGCAGGCGCCCCGCGAGGGCCTCGAGGTCGTGGCGCAGCTCGGCGGCGCTCGACAGGCGCCGGTCCGGGTCCTTCTCCAGGCAGCGCTCGAGGAGGCGCTCCAGCTCGCGCGGCAGGTCCGGACGCAGGCGCGAGAGGGCGAGCGGCGGATCGCGCAGGATCGCCAGGGTGCGGGCCGTCGGGTCGCCGGCCGGGAACGGATGGCGGCCGGTCGCGGCCTCGAACAGCAGCAGGCCCAGGGCGAAGACGTCGGTGCGGGCGTCGGCCTGCTGGCCGCGGATCTGCTCGGGCGCCATGTGGCCGGGAGTGCCCAGCACCATGCCCTCGCGGGTCGCCGTCTCGTCGGGAAAGGGGGTGTCGGCGGCGGTGTCGACGGCGGGGCCGGACTGCGGCGCGCGGAGCTTGGCGAGCCCGAAGTCGAGGATCTTGAGGTGCCCGTCCCAGGTGACCATGACGTTTTCGGGCTTGAGGTCGCGATGGGTCACTCCCCGCGCGTGCGCCGCCGCGACCGCGTCCACCAGCGGCACGGCGAGGCGCAGCAGATCCTCCAGCTCGAAGCCGGTGGGCGGAATGCGCTGGCGCAGCGTCTCCCCCTCCACCAGCTCCATGACCAGGAACGGCAGGCCGTCCGCCTCCTCGATGGCGTGGAGCGTGACGATGTTCGGATGGTTGAGAGCGGCGGCGGCGCGCGCTTCGCGCTGGAGACGGGCGAGCCGGGCCGAATCGGCGAGCGACGCGGGGAGCACCTTGAGAGCGACCTCGCGTTCGAGCCGGGTATCGAGGGCGAGGTAGACCTCTCCCATGCCGCCCGCCCCGAGGCGGCGCAGGACGCGGTAGTGGGAGAGGGTGGTGCCGAGCATGGGTCATTCGTAGTCTAGCTGGTCCAGTCGCGGGGACCGCGGGGCCGCCGCGCCGTTTCGCGATACCATCCCCCACATGGCCTTCGGCCGGCGCACGCCTCTCACCTACCTGCTGCTCGCCGCCATCGCGGCCGTGTACGTGCTGCAGGTCTTCCGCGGCGACGCGATGATCGCGGCGTTCGCCAACTATGGGCCCGCAACCCTGCACGGCCAATGGTGGCGGCTGGTCACCAGCATGTTCCTCCACGGCGGGCTCCTCCACCTGGCGCTGAACGCCTGGGCCCTCTACCAGCTCGCCGGACTTTTCGAGATCTGGCTGGGATCGCTGGCGCTGCTGCTGGTCTATTTCATCAGCGGCATCGCCGGCTCGCTCGCCAGTGCGTTCATCACGTCGGAGCCCAGCGTCGGCGCCTCGGGCGCCATCTTCGGGCTGCTGGGAGCCCTCATCGGCTTCCTCCTCAAGCACCGGGACCGGCTCACGCCCCAGGCCAAGTCGCTCCTCATGCAGCTCGTGGGATGGGCTGTCATCAACGTGATCTTCGGCTTCTCGGTGAAGGGCATCGACAACGCGGCCCACCTGGGCGGCTGCGCGGCGGGCTTCCTCTGCGGCCTCCTCCTGCCGGAGCCGCCGCATCCGGAATACTGAGGGGCGGGTGTAACGATCTGATACAATAGGGCTCCGGGGCGCAGAGAACGATCTCTGTCCGCCACCCCCGTCTCCTCCGACAGATCGACCGGACCGCCGGGGTACCGCCCCGGACACCACCGTCCGGAATGGCATCGGACGGTAATGACTTGGAGGTCATTTCGATATGGCTGCGCGACGCATCATGAACCGTCTCTACTACTTCACCGTCGAGGATGAGAGCATCCTCTCCGAGACGTTTGCCCAGTTGGAAAAAGAGGTCTACGCGATCACCTACAAGGTCGCCGGTACGGAGGACGTCTTCGTCACCACCAGCGAGACCAAGGACGCGATGGACCGCAACGACATCCCTTACAACCTGCTGGCCGAGGAGGACGGGGCCAAGATCTCCGTCTTCCACTCGCCGCTCTCCCGCGAGGAGCTGGGCGAGCACGAGGACGCCGTCAAGGCCCTCGCCCTGGCCTACCGTGCTATCGCCCTCGCCTGCGTGGGAGTCAACGGCGAGTCCAACCTCGGTTTCGACCTGTCGAACGGCGCCCGCCACTACACCTACTTCACGGCGCCCGCCGGCCATACCTTCATCTGGCGGCTGTTCCGCGAGCGCGACGACGCGGTGGACTTCCTCAAGAAGCTGACCGCCGGCGAGAAGAAGGCGGTGGAGTGGGCGGAGTCCATCCCGCTCGCCTCCAGCAAGGAGCTGAAGTCGTATCATTGAGGCGCCAGGCGCCTGCATGACTGTCCTTCCCCTCTCCGAGCCCACCTACAGCGTCTCGCAGCTCTGCGGCGAGGTGCGCGACTTCCTCGGCGAGGCCTTCCCCTCGGTGTGGGTGGTGGGCGAGGCGCAAAGGGTGCGGCCGAGCGCGCGCGGGCACGTCTATTTCGAGCTGGTCGAGAAGGGCGAGCGCGACGAGATCGTCGGCAAGCTCGACGCGGTGATCTGGAAGACCGACTTCGCCAAGGTCCAGCGCCTGCTCGCCGCCTCCGAGCAGCGGCTCACCGACGGCGTGCAGGTGCGCTGCCGCGCCAGCCTCGACTTCTACCCGCCGAGCGGCCGGCTGCAGCTCTGCGTGCGCGAGGTGGACCCGGCGTTCACCCTCGGCCTGCTGGAGCGGCGGCGGCGGGAGACGCTCGCGGCGCTCACCGCCGCCGGCCTGCTGGAGCGCAACCGCGGCCTGGCGCTGGCCGATCTGCCGCTCTCGATCGCCCTCATCACCTCGCGCGGCAGCGCCGCCTACCACGACTTCCTCTCCGGCCTCGCCGAGAGCGGCTACGGCTTCCGCGTGCTCTTCGTGCACGCCGCCATGCAGGGACGCGAGGCCGAGCGCGAGGTGGTCTTCGCCCTGCGCGCCCTCGCCGGCGTGCGGGTGGACTGCGCGGTGCTCATCCGCGGCGGCGGCGCGCGCACGGACCTCGCCGCCTTCGACAGCCGCGCCATCGCCGAGGCCATCGCGCTGGCGCCGTTCCCGGTGCTCACCGGCCTCGGGCACGAGATCGACCAGGCGATCGCCGACCTCACGGCGCACGCCGCCTTCAAGACGCCCACCAAGGTCGCCGAGTTCCTCGTCGAGCGCATGGCGCGCGCCGACCAAGAGCTGGAGGATCTACGGCGGGCGCTGCTGCGCGAGGCGCTGGAGCCGCTGCGCGCCGGCCGCGAGGCGCTCGGCCGGGCCGAGCGCGGGGTGAGCCTGGCGCGCATGCGGCTCGCCGCCGCCGGCGCCCGCATCGACGAGCACGCCCGCGCTCTGGCGCGCCTGGGCCGCAGCGTCCTGCGCGCGGAGGGGCGCCGCCAAGCCGACCTCGCCGGCCGGCTGGCCGAGCTGGCGCCGCGGCGGCTCACGGCCGGCGCGCGCGACCGCGTGCAGCTCGGCGAGCGCGTCGTCGCCGCGGCGCGGGGGAAGGTGCGCGAGGCGGCCGCCACGCTGCAAGGGCTCGAGCGCCTCAGCCTGCAGCTCTCCCCCGAGCGCACGCTCGAGCGCGGCTTCAGCCTGACGCGCGACGCCTTCGGCCGCATCGTCCGGCAGCCGGAGCAGGTCCGGCCCGGAGACCTCATCGCCACCCGCGTCGCCAGGGGCGGCTTCAAGAGCCGAGTGGAGGAATCATGAGCGAACCGCGAAACACCGGACTGCCCTTCGGCGAGCCGCCCGCGAACGCGGCGGCGAGCGAGCCGGCCCTCAGCTTCCGCGAGGCCATGGACGAGCTGGAAGGCATCCTCGGACGCATCGAGGGCGAGGAGATCGACATCGACCGCCTCGCCGAAGAGCTGCGCCGCGCCGCCCAGCTCCTGGAGATCTGCCGCGGCAAGATCCGCAAGGCCGAGGTCGAGGTCACCCAGATCGTGCAGAGCATCGAGGAGCCGGAAGGGGGCTAGGCGTCTTGGCGGCGCGGCGCCTCCGCGCTGATATGCCATGCCGCGACCCCGCGGCGTCGCACCGCAGGGCTGCGGCGCGGTGTTCCCACGCTGATATGCCGCGTCGCGATCCTGC
>DATBGJ010000342.1:0-4457 GCA_036558045.1 Thermoanaerobaculia bacterium | reverse complement strand
GCGATCTGCCCGGCGATGTCGACCGCCTCGTCGATGGGCAGGGGCCCGCGCTCGAGCTTCTTGCGGAGCGTCTCGCCGTCGTAGAGGGGCATGGCGAGGTAGATCTGGCCGTCCTCGGTCTCCCCCACCTCGTGGATGGTGCAGATGTTCGGATGGTCGAGGCCGGAGGCCGCCCGCGCCTCCTGGAAGAAACGGGCCTTCGACTCGGGATCGCGCGCCAGCTCGGGCGGCAGGAACTTGAGGGCCACGACGCGCGAGAGGTGGAGGTCCTCGGCCTTGTAGACGACGCCCATGCCGCCGCCGCCGACGTGCTCGAGGATGCGGTAGTGGGAGACCGTGCGGCCGGCCAGGCTGGCGGTCTCCCCCGTGTAGAGGCCGTGCGCCGAGGGCGTGGGCAGGTCCCGCAGGGTGGGATCGAGCGTGCCCGAGGCGAGGGGGGAGCCCAGCAGCGCGGCCACCCCCAGCAGGTCCGCCCGCAGGTCCTCCATGCGGGTGTAGCGCTCGGCCGGGTTCTTGGCCAGGGCGCGGCCGACGATGCGCTCCAGCTCGGCGGGCACGCCGGCGCGCACGCTGACGATGGGCTCGGGCTCGTGGGCGAGGATCTGCCGCACGCGGTCCTGGTCCGTGTTGCCCGAGAAGGCCAGCCGGCCGGTGAGCATCTCGTAGAGCACGACGCCGAGCGCCCAGATGTCCACCCGCACGTCGAACGGCTCGCCGCGGATCTGCTCCGGCGCCATGTAGCCCGCGGTGCCCACGGCGGTGCCGTCGCGGGTCAGCCGCGACTGGTCCGCCAGCTTGGCGATGCCGAAGTCGACGATCTTCACCCGGCCGTCGGGCGACACGATGACGTTGGCCGGCTTGACGTCGCGGTGGACGATGCCCTTGGCGTGCGCGGCGGCGAGGCCGGCGGCGATCTGGGCGCCGAAGTGGACGGCGTCCAGCAGCGGCAGGGCGCCGCGCTCGATGCGGCGCTTGAGCGTCTCGCCCTCGCAGAAGGCCATGGCGATGAACAGCCGCTCGTCGTCCGTCTCGTCGATCTCGTAGACGGTGCAGATGTTGGGATGGTCGAGCACCGAGGAGGCCCGCGCCTCGCGCAGGAAGCGCCGCTTGTCGGCGTCGTTGGCGCTGCGGTAGGTGGAGAGGAACTTGAGCGCGACGGTGCGCCCGAGCTTCAAGTCCTCGGCCTTGTACACCACTCCCGCGCCTCCCCCCCCGAGGCGTTCGAGAACGCGGTACCGTGAGATGGTGCTGCCGATCAACGGCGAGGTCCCTGAAGAATGCCGGGGGAGTCTAACAGGTTCCTCTTTACCAGCCCTCTTCTTCGAAGAACGGCATCGCCGCCTCCGCCGGCCGGGCGAGATCGGCGGCGAGGACGGCGACGCCGAGGGCCCCCTTGTAGAGGCTGTGCGGCGGCTCGGAGGTCCGCTCGATCGCCACCGCCGCGCGCTCCGCCAGCTCGCGGGCGCGGTCCAGCCACTCCGGGCCATGACCGTGCCGGTAGAGATTGAGCAGGGCATAGGCGCGGCCGGCGAGGCCGCAACAGAGGCTTCCCACGCCGTCCGGCGCCTCCCAGGCGTTCCAGGCGGCTCCCTCGGCGAGAGGCCGGAAGCGATCCTCTCCCAGCATCCGCTGAGCGAGCGTCCAGAGGAAGACGAAGCCGGCGCTGCCGTTGCACCAGCCGGGCATGGAGCCGCTCTCGTTCCACCGCCAGCGCACGCCCCGGCCCCACGGCCAGGCGAGGCCGGCTAGCTCGGCCAGCCGTTCGCCGAGCCAGGAAGGTGGCTCCAACCTCGCGGCCCGACACCAGCGCAGCGAGGCGTAGAGCAGACCGGCCCAACCGTGCGCCATTCCGAGGTTCAACCCCTCTCCGAGATGGAAGGCAGAGAGAGGGCCGAGTTCGACCCAGAGACTGCGGGCCTGATCGTCCCCCCACGCCACCAGCCTGGCCCGGCAAGCGGCGGTCGGATCGGCGTCCGCGAGCGTATCGAGCAGCAGCGCCGCCGTGAGGAGAAGGCCGGCGCGCCCGAGAGTGACGTCCTTCTCCGGTCCGGGCTCCCGCGCTGCCGCCAGGAAAGCGTTCACCGCCGCCACCTGAACGCCCGGCAGACCGGAGGCGTGCGCGATCAGGGCGCGGACGGCGTGAACGCCGGATACGGTATGGTAGGCGGAGATCCTCCCCACAGTCTCTGGCGTGACCTCCAAGTCCGCGTTGTAGAAAGCGTCCTCGGAACCGCACGAAGCGGCGGCCTTCTCGGCCCACACGTCGGCCAGGGAAAGCAGGCGCGGGTCTTCGCGCGCCATGGAAATGCGGTAGAGCGCGCAAGCGACGCCGGCGGCGCCGGAGTTGACGGAGGCGGCTGGCGCCGGCAGGCCGGCCGCCAGCATAGGTCCGTCCTCGTCCACGAGCTCCAGGACGCGGACCAGCAGCGACTCGGCCGCGGAGGAAGGGCTGCGGACCCCGGTACGGAGATCGCTACGGGGAGGCTCGACGGCGGCGAGCGCCTCCGCCAGCCCGGCCATGAAGGCGAAGCGCTCCGACGGCTCCTTGCACAAGGCTCGGGCCAGGACGGCTTCGAGCTCCGGCCAGGGATCGGCGCCGCGTTCCACGAAGGGGAGCGGCGGCTCCTCCACGATCTGGCGGAGCATCTCGTCGCGCTCCAACGAGAAGTCGCGGTAGTGCGCGCCCGCGGCCATCAGGTAGAGGAGCGCGCCGACGGCGTACTGCTCCCCCGCCGCCGAGGTCTGCGGCGGGATCCGCTCGCCACGCATCGCCGCGGCGTGCTCGGGTTCGTAAAAAAACGGCACCCCGGCCCGCGGCGCTCGGGCCAGGACACCGGCGCCGCCTTCCAGCCGGGAATAACCGAAGTCGAGCAGGCGTACCGAGCCGTCGCGGTCGACGAGCAGGTTCCGCGCATGGATATCGCCATGGTGGGCTCCCCGCTCGTGCAACCGCGCATAGGCCGCCGCGATCCGGCGGCAAAGGCCCAACAGAGCCGGCCTGCCGGACGGCCCCATGCGCCGGAGCTCCCGCGCGGCGGCCTCCGCGTCGACGCCCGAGCACCACTCCAGGGCGATCCACCGCCGGCTCTCGATCTCGCCCGAGGCCAGGAGCCGCGGCACCCCGTCGCCGGCGAGGAAAGCGAGGACCTCCCGCTCGCGGTCCAAACGATCGAACGCGCGCCCCGCCGCCGCGCGCTCGATCTTGAGAGCCGCGAGGCCTGTCGCGCCGCGAGCCGAATACAGCTCGGTGTCTTCGAGGATGTGCAGGCACTCCAGGACCTCGAAGCCGGCGACCTCTTCGCCGGGCCGGAGCAGAGGACGGATCCCCCCCACGTCCGCATCCCCTTCAGAGACCAGGAACCCGGAGTCGAACAGCCGGCGCAGCAGCGGATAGGCGTCCTCCAGCATACGTTCCGGTTCGGCCTCGCGGAGCCGGCTGAACCGGAGGACCGCTTCGACGACGGTGCGCGGCTCGCGGAACTCCGCCAGCAGCTCGGCCGCTCGCGCGTCCAGGATCTGGGAGGGCATCCGCGAACGGGGATGCGTGACCGCGACGTCTCCTTCGTTGCTGGAAAAGCGGGCACGGACACTCTCGGGCAGATCCGCGACGGGCACCAGGGCCACGTCGGGAGACAGCACCAGCGGATCGGTGATCGCCACTTCAGTCAGCCTTGCCGCCAGGCGAGCGCGCCGGGCGTCCAGGTATCGGTGTCCACGCCTTCGAGGCGGAGGCGATCGACGGCGAACCGCCATGGCTCGATGCCTGCGGCTCCGCTGGCGCGGGCGGAGAGGAGGGCCCGCGCCAGCCGGTTCGTCAGCCACTGACGCCAACTCTCACCTTCGCCCCACGCAGCCTCTTCCTTCGCCGGATCGACTCCCCAGGAGATGAGGCCCGCGCCGCCGATCTCCGAGGTGAAGGGGACGCCGTGCGCCGCCGCGCCGTCGAGCCGCCGCGTCACGACCTCCGCGGCTTCGGCCAGCCGCTCGAAGCTGGGGAAGTAGGCCACGATCTTGTCCGGCCTGAGAAGACCGACGGCATCGGCGCCCACCTTGAAGTGGGAAGCGCGGCCCGCCGCCAGAGCTTCGAGGACCGCGCCGAAGCTTTCGGCCAGGGCTTCGGGGAGAGGGCTCACATAGAGCTTCCAGGTCGGTCCCGTTGAAAACCCGGAACGCTCGGTGCCGCGCCGGGAGAGAGCGCGCCAGCTCAGCCAGGGAGAGGCGCCGGTCTGCATCCAGCTCCGGTCGAGCACCTTGCGGCAAGCTCCCCCCGCCGCGATGCCCAGATAGCGCTCGACGGCCTCGGAGGAAGGCAGGCGCCGCTGCCACCGCGGGGTGAGCGGACGGTGATTGTAGATATAGAGGCGCCAGGAGAGGAGGGTCGGATCGTCGATGGCCAACCCCTGGCCGTACCGCAGGGCGGCGCGCGACAGCTCGGCGAGCCTGCCCGAGCCGTTCCC
>DATBGJ010000341.1:0-7856 GCA_036558045.1 Thermoanaerobaculia bacterium | reverse complement strand
TGAAGGGATCGACATCTTCGCCCCCCGCGGCACCCCTGTCCGCGCCGCCACCCGCGGCATCGTCGTGCGCAAGGGCTGGAACCGGCTGGGCGGCAAGACGGTGAGCGTCTTCGGTCCGGCCGGCTGGTTCCACTACTACGCTCACCTCGACGATTGGGACTCTCCGGCCACGGGAGACTGGGTGGAGGCGGGAAGGGTGCTCGGCTACGTCGGCGACACGGGCAACGCCAAGGGTACTCCCCCGCACCTTCATTATGGGATCTATGCGTCCGGCGGGGCGCGAAATCCCTATCCCTTGCTGGCGCGGCGGCGGTGACCTGAGGCTGTAGATCAAAGGAGCATCGGAATGATCCCGTACTTTCAACGTCTTGGCGAACGTCTCGAACGAGCATGGCTCTGCCGGAGCTACAACGAGGAGATCTTCCCCCGATTGGCGCTCGACGAATTGGAACGGGATCCACCGCTCGGACAGGTCGAGACGACGGACCTCATCGACTGGACCTTCGGTCCCTGTCACGAGTTCCAGCAGCCCGACGGCAGCGAGCTTTTCGGGGAGCCGCCGGTGATGCTCTACCAGGCACCGCGCTTCTACATTGAAGCCCTGTTCTGGTTCTCGGGCACTACGTCCATCCATCAGCACGGCTTCTCCGGTGCCTTCACGGTCCTCGCCGGCTCGAGCGTCCACAGCCACTGGCGCTTCGCGCCCGAGCGCACCATCAACTCCCGGCTGCTCTGCGGCCGTCTGGAGCGTGTGGTCACCGAGATCCTGCGCCCCGGCAGCATGCGGCCCATCGATCCTGGAAATCGGCTCATTCATCAGCTCTTTCACCTGGAAACGCCGTCGGTCACGCTCGTCCTTCGCACCTCCAGGGAGAAAAACCATCTACCCCAGTTCAGCTATCTGCTGCCGGGCCTGGCGATCGACAACTTCGATCAGGACCCCCTGCGTAAGCGGCGTCTGATCTTCCTCCATAACATGGCCGGCGGGCAGCTCGACGGCTTGGCGGAATACGCCCGTCGGATGGTCGAAGGCGGCGATCTGGTAGCTCTTTACCACACTTTCTCGTTGTTGACCCGGAGCAAGGCGGATAAGGAGCTTCTCGACGAGCTCTATGACGCCGCCCGCCGGCGCCACGGCGAGACCGTGGACCTCCTCCAGCAGGTTTGCGAAGGAGAGCGGCGAACCCACGCCGTGACGGCTCTGCGCGCAAAAATCACCGATCCCGACGCGCGCTTCCTGCTGGCGCTGCTGATGCTGATGCCCGACCGCGATGCGATCTTCGAGACCATCCGCCTGCAGTTTCCCAACGCTGAGCCGGTGGAGACGATCGAGACCTGGCTCGCAGGCATGTCCGGCAAGGAGACCATCGGCTTCAACTTCAACAAATTCAACCGGCTCGTCTTCCGCAGCCTCGTGGAAGGCGTGGATATGGAGGATCTGTTCCAGCGGCTGCGGGCCGAGTGCCCGGACCAGCCCATCGCTACGGATCGCGATCGGCTGCGCGAGCACGCGAAGAAGATGGCGAGATCGGTTCTCTTCTATCCCCTCTTCTCCAAGTCGCCTCTACGCGAGGAGAGCCGTGTAAAGGCCACGCCGAACGGGATCAACGCCGGGTGAGCGTGCCGTGGAAGTGCCGCGGCTGGGGCACGGAGATCAGCGCCATGCACGGGTGATCTTCGCCATTTTCGATCCTCTCTTTCCGTCGAGTTGAGTTGAGTGGTTGGTGATCCGCGTGCTGGATCACCTTCTGCACCCCTTAACGAAGAGAACCCCGTCTTCCCCTCACCAAAAGGCAATGGCTCGTCGGACTGCTATAAATGAAGCGTGGGAACCGCTCTTTCCAGACCCCGCATCGGCATCTCCGCCTGCCTGCTCGGAGAGGAGGTGCGGTACAACGGCGGGCACAAGCGCGACGCCTTCCTCGCCGACGTCCTCGGCCCCTACGTCGAATGGGTGCCGGTCTGCCCCGAGGTGGAGCTGGGGATGGGTACGCCGCGGCCGCCGATCCGGCTGGAGCGGCACGGCGGGGAGATCCGCCTCGTCATGCCGAGCACCGGCGGCGATTACACCGACGCCATGCGGGAGTACGCCGAGCGGCGCGCCGACGAGCTGGCGAAGCTGGATCTCGACGGTTACATCCTGAAGCAGGACTCGCCGAGCTGCGGCCTGGAACGCGTCGAGGTTCATCAAGGGTCCGGCGCGCCGTCGCAGGACGGCCGCGGCCTCTTCGCCGCGGCGCTGATCGCCCGCCTGCCGGACCTGCCCGTCGAGGAGGAAGGGAGGCTCCGCGATCCACGGCTGCGGGAGAGCTTCGTCCGGCGCGTCTTCGCGAGACACCATCTAAGGCCGCCCTACAGGCAGGTTGCGGCGTACCGCACCGATGCGACATCATCCCTCCCCGCAAGGAGGTACTGACGTGAAACGACAACCCGGTCGAACGATCCTCGCCATCCTGCTCTTTCTGGCCGCCGTCCCCTGCTCCGCGGGCATCCACTACAAGGCAATCACCAAGACCGAGGCCGAAGCTCAACGGGGCAGCGGCGATATCCAGGTCGAGGGCTGGGCCGCGGGCGACAACGCCAAGGTCGCCTTCACGGAGAGCGCCGGCAATCCCGTGCTGAAACAGGGGATGTACCTGATCACCAAGGACGGCGGCAAGACGCTGTACCTGGTCAACCCGGAGGAGAAGACCTACGCCGAGTGGAACCTCCAGGGCCTGCTCGGCACCATGGGAGCGGTCATGAACGGCCTGGGGCCGCTGCTCAAGATCCAGTTCTCCCCGCCCAAGGTGGAGAAGATCCTGGAGGAGGACGGCGGCACGATCGCGGGCCTCCCCACCCGCCACTACAAGCTGCGCACCAGCTACACCATGACGGTGAGGGTGATCGGCATCGGCAATACCACGGACGTGGTCAGCGACCAGGACGTCTGGACCACCACCAAGCTGCAGGACGTCGGCCTCGGCGTCTGGCTGCGCGCCGAGCCGCCGCGCACCGGCAACGAGGAGTTCGACAAGCTCCTCGCCGCCGAGGCGGTGAAGTTCCAGGGCTTCCCCCTCAAGATGGTGAGCGTCAACACCTTGACGTCCAAGCGGGGCAACAAGACGCAGACCACCAGGAGCACCATGGAGGTGACGCAGATCGACACCAGCGCCTCGGTGCCGGCCGCGGCCTTCGAGATCCCCGCCGGCTACGAGAAGACGGAGGTCATGCCGGCGCCTGCCGGGCCGCAGTAGGCTGATGAACCGGTATACCCGCTTCGGAGGCCAGACCCTCTCCGTGACCAAGATCCCTACGGACGCCGATCAGGGCCAGCGCCTCGCCACCCGCGACGTCTTCCGCGGCCGCACCATCCACGTCGCCGTGGAGCGCGTGCGGCTGCCCAACGGCCGCGAGATGGACATGGAGCTGGTCCACCACCGCGGCGCCGCCGCCGTGGTGCCGTTGCTCGACGACGGCGACGTCCTGCTCGTCCGCCAGTACCGCTACGCCACCGGCGGCTGGCTGCTCGAGATCCCGGCCGGCAAGCTCGATCCGGACGAGTCGCCCGAGAGCTGCGCCAGCCGCGAGACCGAGGAGGAGACCGGCTATCGTCCAGGCCAGCTTCAGCCTCTGGGCTGGATCTGGACCACGCCTGGCTTCGCCGACGAGAAGATCTGGCTCTTCCTCGCCACCGGCCTCCGGCAGACCGCCCAGGTCCTCGGCGACGACGAGGTGCTCTCCCTCGAGCGGATGCCCCTCGCGGAGGCGGTGGAGAAGGCCGCCCGGGGGGAGATCAACGACGCGAAATCCGCGGTGGCTCTGCTGCGGGCGCGAGAGGTGCTGAAGCTCCAATCCTGACTGCCAGGTGCGCGATCGAGTTGGCGTAGTAGGAGAGCAACGTCCGCTCCTCCGGCTGCGCGGCGTACAGCCCGTCCCTCTCCTCGACCAGATGGCGCAGGGTGAGCATGCGCAGGCCGGCGGCGATGGCGTAGTCCTGGTCCTGGCGCGGGATGTAGACGTGGGCGCCGGCGGCTGCGAGCTCGGTCATCAGGCGGTAGGCCCGGCTCTTGAGCTCCAGCTCCGAGAGCGGCTCGCCGGCCTGCACCAGGACGGCGGCCACCAGCGGCACGGGCAGCACCGGGATCACGCTCCCGATCGCCGCCATCAGCTCGGCGCCGAGGCGCTCGAGGTGCGGCGTGCGCTCCTCGCGCGCGAGCGGCCGCAGATCGAGCCCGCGCTCGCCGAGGTATCGCCGCATGGAGAGCGGGCTGCCGAAATTCACGCAGGCATAGCCGAAGCGGTGCCAGCGGCTGCGCAGCATGAGGCTGAGGTTGCGCCAGGCGAAGCGCAGGGTGGTGGCCGCGGCGAAGAGGGGCCCGCGCCGCTGTCTCTCCGGCTCCAGATCCAGCAGCAGCGTGCGGTCCTCCAGCACGCGGTCGTAGTTGATCCCCACGGGGATGAACACGAGGTCGCGCTCGCCGAGGCGGGGATCGAAGGAGCGCAGCATGTAGTCGAGGATGCCGAGCTTCGGCGGCCGCAGCCGGCCGTCGCGCGTCAGGCCGCCCTCGGGATAGACGGCCTGCGGCACGCCGGCCGAGGTCGCCATGTAGATGTAGCGCTCGAGCACCCGGCGGTAGAGCGGATCGCCGGAATTGCGGCGCACGAAGTAGGCGCCGGTCGAGCGGATGAGCGTCTGCAGGGGCCAGATCCGCGCCCACTCGCCGACGGCGTAGGAGAGGGCCGTCTGGTCCGCCGCCAGATACGCCACCAGGATGTAGTCCATGTTGCTGCGGTGGTTCATCAGGAAGACCACCGTCGAGCCGGGGGCCACGGCGGCGAGGCCGGCCTCGTCGGAAAAGCCCAGGCGTACGCGGTACAGGGACCTCGCCACCCGCTTCGACAGCCAGTAGCCGATGCGGAAGTAGAAGTAGGCGTTGAAGGCCGGCACGATCTCGCGCGCGTAGCGCCGCACGCGGGCGGCCAGCACGGCGCGCGGCGTGCCCTGCTCGCGCGCCTGCTCGTCCACCGCCTGGACCACCTTGGGGTCGTAGACCAGCCGGTCGACGAGCACCTGCCGGCGGGTGCGTTGGAACTGCGGGATCTCCAGCCGCAGCCGGGTGTTCAGCTCGTCGATCACCCGCTGCACGCGCCGCCGCAGGTACCAGCGGACGCCCGGCACCAGCAGGCGGTCGAGGGCCGCCCAGGCGGCGAGCAGGAAGAGCACCACCGCCAGCCAGAGGGGAAGGCTGACCACGCGGGAGATCAAAGCGGAGGCGATCATAGCAAGGGTGATGCGTCGGAGCCGTCCCCGCCCGGCCATAAATGGCCCGGGCTACAGGTGCGAAGAAGCCAGATGAATCCGGCTCCAGGAACGAACCTGTACGGCGGAGCCTCCTTCAGGAGGCTTTTCGTTTCCCCGGTAGCCCGGGCATTCATGCCCGGGCGGGGACGGGCGCCTGCTCGGGGCGCAAAATTTTTTGTCATCCGTGGCCGGGCTGCGGCAACTCATCTAATAGAGGTCTTTTCAACGAACAGGAAGAGAGAAGCAAGCGGGAGCCGTCGATGCTGAGACTTCATACCCGACCCGAGGATCTGCCGCCGCGGCGCGAGGGCGGGGGCCGGGTGCTGCCCTGGCGCGCCCCGGAAGCCGCGAACGGCCCGGCGGTCGACGCCGTGCTGGCGGGGATCCGGCCGCGCATCCAATCCGCCGAGCAGGAGTGGGCCGAGGCGCCCTCGTTGCTCGACGAGCTGCTGCGGCACACGCTGGCGCGGCGCGAGCTGCTGGTCCGCAACAGCCGGCGCTTCCAGAGCCTCGCCCTCTGCGGCCTGCTCCTCGCCAGGAGCCACCAGGAGAGCGCCGAGGCTCCCTGGCAGGGGGAGAGGCTGGCGGCGCTCGCGCTCATCCTCGCCGATGCGCTCGACGCGGACTGGTATGGCGATTGGGCGCTCGCCGACGCGCGGGCGCGATGCTGGATGCAGATCGGCAACGCCCGGCGGCTCGCCGCCGACCTGCCGGGAGCCGAGCGCGCCTTCCACGCGGCGGAGGCGCACCTCCGTCAGGGAACCGGAGATTGGGAAGAGCGGGCGCGGCTCGCCGCGCTGCGGACCCGGAAAGGTCCTTTCCCGAAGGGTCTGTGAATTTATCGGCAGACCGCCGATAAATTCACAGACCCGCCCGCAGCTCGAACTCCCGTCTCTCCGCCTCCGCCGCCTCGCGCTCGTAGGCTTCATCCTCCAGTTGCGCGCGGAACCGCTCGCTGACCGGCAACACCATAGGGACGGGAGACCACGCGAACGGCTCTCCGCTGCGGGCGTCCACCACGCGGCCGGCGGCGAGAGCCTCCGTCGCCGCCGCCAGCGAGAGATCCTGGAGCGTCCGCTGGAGAGACCGGAAGAGCCCCTCGTCCGCGGGCCGCAGGAAGCGCAGCGCCTTGCGGCTCTTCACCGTGACGTGGTAGTGCGAAGGCACGACGGCGAGCCCGTCGAGCTGCAGGCGGTCGCAGGCGAGCACCAGCAGGGCGATGATCTCGCGCAGGATGCCGAGGCCGGGATGGTTCTGCCCCGGCAGGCGAGGGCGTTCGTCGGTGAACCGGGCGCGCGGATTCTGCAGCAGCAGCCACTCGATGCGCAGCAGCGCCAGGCCGGGCACGATGTGCCGGTCGATGCGCACGCGCAGCTCGATCAGCAGCTCCCGCTTGCGCGCGTCGCCGTACATGCGCACCGTGTCCCCCGCCGGATTGTCGAGGTCCATCTCCAGCGTCGGCCGCGCGAAGCCGAGGTTGCGCACCCGGTCGAGGAGCCCGGCCCGTTCCACCGCCAGCTCGAGGCCGTGGCGGGAGTAGAAACCGAGGAAGCGCCGCGGCCGGCGGAGCCCGCCGAGGGAGAAGGCGACGTCCTCCTCGGAGAGCCCCCAGTCGTCCTGCTTCGCCTCGCCGGTGAGCTCGTGCTCCGCGAGCTCGCGGGCCATGGCGCGGTAGCGGGCGAGCAGCAGCGCCTCCGTGCTCGGCGGCTCGACCGCCCGGCCGCGGTTGAGCAGGGTGGAGAAGAAGCGCGCGCTGTAGCGCCAGGCGGCGGGGCCGTAGCCGCCGGCGAGCACGACGACCAGAGGGATCTGCCGGCCTTGCGCGCGGACGCAGGAGAGGACGAAGCGGTCGCGCGCCAGCATCGCCCCGGCGGTGATCCTCCAGTCGCCGATGTGGTCGTCGGCGGCCGGATCGGAGCCCGCGACGTAGAAGACCAGCTCGGGATGGAACCGCCCGACGACCGGCGGCAGATGCGCGCGCACCGCCTCCAGATACGCCTCGTCGCCCACGCCGTGCCCCAGCTCGATGGCCGTCGCGGCGGCCGGGTCCACCGGCGTCGACGTCTGGTTGTGGATGGAGAACGTATGGACGGCGGGATCGCCGGCGCAGAGCGAGCGCGTGCCGTCGCCGTCGTGGAGGTCGAGGTCCACCACCAGGACGCGGCAGCCGATGCCGCGCGAACGCAGCTCGGCGACGGCGGCCGCCACGTCGTTGTAGGCGCAGAAGCGCTCGCCGCGGTCGGCGAAGCCGTGATGCAGGCCGCCGCCGAGATTGACGGCGATGCCGCGCGAGCCGAGCGCCAGGCGGGTGGCGGCCAGCGTGCCGCCGACCATGGTCCGCTGCGCCTCCAGCACCCTTTCGAGCAGGTCCTCGGAGAGCTCCAGGCCGAGGATGCGGACCAGCGTCTCGGGCCGGCTCAGCGAATCGAGGTAGGGATCGGTGTGGATCCGCCGCAGGTGGTGGAAGGCCGCCGGCTCGGCGGCGTGGACCTCAGCGCGCGCCAGCAGGCCGGCGGCGTCGAGGAAGGCGAGGATGCGCTCGCCGCGCTGCGGATCGTAGACGGCGCCCGGC
>DATBGJ010000340.1:0-6458 GCA_036558045.1 Thermoanaerobaculia bacterium | reverse complement strand
GCTCGGGTTCTTCGTCGTCCACGTGGGCGGGGGGCTCATCCACCTCCTGCTGGTCATCGCCGTCATCGTCCTCATCGTGCGGCTCGTGCAAGGCAGACGCGTGTTGTAGGCGTTCAGCGCGCCAGCACGTCGCGCACCCGCTCCATCCCCGTGTTGCTGCCGGAGAGGAGCACGCCCACGCGCCGACCGCGGAAGCGCGCGTCCGCGAGCGCTCCGGCGAGAGCGGCGGCGCCGGCGGGCTCGACGACGACCTTGAGGTGCCGGAGGATCAGTCCCATGGCCTCGAGGATCGCTTCGTCGGGCACCGCCACGACGTCCGCGGCCCAGCGCCGGATCAGCTCGAAGTTGAGGACTCCGGGCTTCGGCGCGGTCAGGCCGTCGGCCACGGTCTGCACCTTCTCGGGCGGCGTCGGCTTCC
The DNA here is from genome assembly GCA_036558045.1 of Thermoanaerobaculia bacterium. Taxonomy (GTDB): domain Bacteria; phylum Acidobacteriota; class Thermoanaerobaculia; order Multivoradales; family UBA5704; genus DATARR01. Next base: position 6,040 of record DATBGJ010000340.1, on the reverse strand, counting down.
CCGCCGCCAGCGAACGGACGATGCCGTCGGCTCCGGCCGGCTGAACCCCGAAGACCCGCGCGGTCGGCGCAAACCCCCGCGCGGCCAGCAGGGCGCCGCCGAGCAGGCCGCCGCCCGAGGCGGGGATGGCGAGCGCCTCGAGGTCCAGCGCGTCTTCGAGCAGCTCCCAGGTGGCCGTGCCGGCGCCGGCGATGACATGAGGGTCGTCGAAGGGGTGGACGAGCGTGTAGCCGTGCTCGTTGCGCAGCCGGTCCAGCCGCTCGAAAGCCTGCACCGCGTTGGTCACCCCCTCCTTCTCGATGCGCGCGCCCAGGGCCGCCACGCCGGCGAGCTTCTCCGGCACGGCGTTCTCCGGCATCACGACCACCAGCCGCGCTCCCACCGCCCGCGCCGCCCAGGCCGCGCCGAGAGCGGCGTTGCCGGCGCTCACCGTGATCAGGCCCGGAGCGAGCTCCTCCGGCGAGAACGACCGCACCCGGTTGTACGCGCCGCGCACCTTGAACGAGCCGGTGACCTGCAGGCCCTCGGCCTTGAAGAAGAGCCGCGCGCCGGCCAGCTCGTCGAGCGCGTCCGAGCGCAGCACCGGAGTCCGCGCCACGACGCCCGCCAGGGCGCGGCGGGCGGCCACGAGGTCGGGAAGATCGGGGAGAGGGAGATCGGTCATGGATTCGGAGGACATCGGGCGGCAATTCTGGCACAGGGCGTGCTTTCCCCGATGCGTCGAGCAGTCCGCCGTTCGGTAGGTAAACCGCGGGAGAAGAACCCGCAGGAGGATTGGGATGGACATCCTGACCTGGATCATCGTCGGCCTGGTGGCCGGAGTCCTGGCGTCGTTCGTCGTCGGGGGCGGCTACGGCCTGCTCGGCGACATTCTGATCGGCATCGTCGGCGCCTTCGTCGGCGGCTGGATCTTCAGCAAGATGGGCTGGCACACACCCTTCGGAGGACTGGCCGGCACCATCTTCGTCGCCTTCATCGGCGCCGTCGTCCTGCTCCTGCTGCTGCGGCTGATCCGGCGGTTGTAGCGCCCGTCTGCCGGCAAAGGACCGAAAGGATTCCAAGGACAGCAAGGACAGATGCTGCTCCGGTGAGCGTCCTTGCTGTCCTTGGAGTCCTTTCGGTCCTTTGCATTCCCTTTTGTGGAGTAAGATCTGAAGTGGATCCCCGATCCACCTATGCAGGGAAAGAGAATTTCCCACTTCGAGATCCTCGAGCCCCTCGGGAGCGGCGGGATGGGCGTGGTCTACAAGGCGCGCGACCTCACGCTCGGCCGTACGGTCGCTCTGAAGTTCCTGCCGGCCCTGAGCCACGAGGAACGGGACAGGAAACGTTTTTTCCGTGAAGCCCGGGCGGCTTCGCGCCTCAATCATCCGGGCATCTGCACGATTCACGAGGTCGGCGAGGACGCCGACGGCCAGCTCTTCCTGTGCATGGAGCTTTGCGAGGGAGAGACGCTCAAGGCGCGGCTCCAGCGCGGACCGCTGCCGCTCGCGGAAGCCTTGGACGTCGCGATCCAGCTCGCGAGCGCGCTCGCCGTGGCTCATCGGGCGGGGATCGTCCACCGGGACATCAAGCCCGCCAACATCGTGGTGAACGAGAACAACAAGGTCAAGGTCCTCGATTTCGGATTGGCGCTCACGGCCGGAGAAACGCGGATCACCCACGCCGGCAGGGCGGTGGGCACGGTGGTCTACATGTCGCCGGAGCAGATCGGCGGGCGCGAGATCGACCAGCGGAGCGATCTCTGGTCCCTGGGCGTCGTTCTCTTCGAGATGTTGACCGGCCGCTTTCCCTTCGAGGGAGCTTCCGACTGGGCCGTCCTCGAGGCCGTCGTCAACCGGCAGCCTGAGTCCCTGACGAAGCTGCGGCCTGGCCTGCCGCGCGATCTCGACCGCCTCCTCGCGCGGCTCCTGGCCAAGGATCCCGAGGCGCGCATCGCCGCCGCTCCGGTGCTGGAGCAGGAGCTCCTGCAAATCCAGCAGGGTATCGACTCGCAGGAGGACACCCGGGCATTCTCGCCGCAGCGACGGAAGCTCGGCAGGCTCCGCCTGGCCGCCGCCGGTCTCCTCGGCGTCGCGGCGCTTTCCGGCCTCGCCTTCGCCTTCCGCAACCTGGGCCGGAACGAAGGGCTGCCGCGAGTCCATAGCCTGGCGGTGCTGCCGTTTTCCAACGTCACCGGCGATGCCGACCGGGATTATTTCGGCGATGGGCTGAGCTCGGTGCTGATCAGCCAGTTGAGCGAGGTGCCCGGGCTCAACGTCGTCAGCCGTTCGGAGGCGGGGAGCTACAAGGGAAGCCGCAAGGGCGCGCGTCAGATCGCCAAGGAGCTCGGCGTGCAAGACATCCTCGAGGGCGAGGTGGCGGAGATCGGCGAGCGGGTGCGCGTCGACGCCAAGCTCGTCGACGGCGAGACGGGCTTCGTGCTCTGGTCGCGCCAGCTCGAAGGGAACCACGACGAGCTCTTTCGCTTGCAGGACCGGCTGACCCGTGAGGTGGTGAAGGCTCTCTCCCTCTCTCTCGATGCCGCGGAGCGCCGGCGCCTCTCCCGGAAACCGACGGCTTCGCTGGAAGCCTACGATTTCTATTTACAAGCCAGGAGCTTGCTCGACGACGTCGACCATCCGGAGGATCTGGATTCGGCCTGCGAGCTGTTCAGAAAAGCTCTCGGGATCGATCCCGACTTCGCCCTCGCGCACGCCGGGCTCTCGGAAGCCTTGATGGCCACCTACAAGCGCGACCGGGATCCCGGCGTGCTGGCGGAGGCCAGAAGCCGGGCGGAACGTGCCTTGACGATCGATCCGAGCCTCCCCGGTGCCCACATCGCACTTGCCAGAGTCGATTGGAACACCGGCCGTCGAGCGCAATCCATTCTCGAGCTCCGCCGCCTCGTGGCCCTTCATCCCGAGTCGGATGCCGCCTACTTGGAGCTCGCTATCAGCTACGAGGAAGCCGGCGATCTGTCGAAGGCGGAGATTACAACGCGTCAGGCCATTGCCATGCGTCCTGAGTATTGGGGTCTCTGGAATTACCTGGGAGGAGTTCTGCAGAGCCAGGGTGATTTCGCTGGCGCGCGTGAAGCTTACGAGAAAGCCATCGCCACCGCACCGTCAGAGCTCAGTTGGCCGACGCAGAACCTCGCCGCCATGGAGACCCAGCAGGGAAACTTTGCCGCCGCGATCGAGATCTATGAGCGGCTTCCCCGCCCTATCAGCAACGCGGGACTCGCCGCGAACATCGGCAACGCATATTTTTCAGCCGGACGGCTCGGCGAAGCGGAGGAGTACTTTCGGCTGGCCTTGCGCCTGCAGCCCAAGAATCATCTTTGGCATCGTAATCTCGCCGATCTCCGCCGCCGTCGCGGGGATACCGAAGGGGCGCGCGGCGAATACTTGAGCGCGGCGCAACTCGTGAGCAAGGAGCTCGCCGTCAATCCCGGACAGGAAACCCTCGAGATCTGGAAGGCCCTGTACCTTGCGGAGGCGGGAGCCTGTGGAGAGGCGCTCCCTGTCATCCGGCGTCTCGAGAAGAGCATCCAATCGAACGCCGGAAGCTCTTGGAGAATCGCGCAAGCCTATGCCGTATGCGGCCAGAGGGTACAGGCGATCGCCGCCATCCGCCGCGCACTCGAAAACGGTTATCCGGCGGCGAGCATCTCTCAGCAGGACGAGTTCAAGCCGCTATTGAGCGATCCCGCGCTGGCCAGTCTTGCCACCGCCGTTCGATCTGCTACGCATTAGTTCTGCGTCCCACAGCTATTCGTTCCTGGCTTCTGAATGCAGATTTCGGGGTCCTGCGAGCACAACAGCTTGCCGTCCCGGTAGTAGTCGACTGTGTACTGCCAGACGAGACTGGTCTTGCTGTGGAAGACGACCCTCTTGGCTCCCTTGGGCGAACCCGAGCGGATGGCATTGAAAGAGGGAGGAATTTCATACCTCGGTTGGAACAAGGTTCGGCTCTTCGGATCCTGGTTTTCTTTGGCCGAGATGACCACCCGATCGCCCGCCTGCTTGTCCGTGGCGTGCCAGAGCGCGTTGGAGCTCGGATTCCACCGGTTGATCAGCTTGGCGTTGACCACCGCCCTCTCGGGGCTGGCTTTGCAATCGCTGGTGATCTCGACGAGCGCCGGAGGAGCCTTTCGGTGTGGCGCCTTTCCCTGCGCCGCCGATGCCTGCGCCGGCGGTTGCTCGGGAAAGCGGAAGGGCTGCCGGCCGCCGCTCTGACAGCCCCAGAGAAGCACGGTGACCGGCAGCGCGGCGACGAGGCGTGGAACGACATGGCTGGCGTTCGCCATGGGATCTCCTTTCTTTTCGCGGTCCGGAAATTATAACGCCTGCGCCACAAGGCGACAAAGTGATTTATCGAAATAAAGCCAAGGATTGGTAAAACCAGCGCGGTCTAATCGTTCAAGCGGCGGACCATGACGAACGTGCGGTCGTCCTCGAAGGGAACGCCGCGGACGAAGCGCTCCAGGTCCGCCTCGATCTCGCGGGCCAGCTCGCGCAGGCCGTCGCCGCGGTGCTGGAGGCAGACCTCGGTGAGGCGGTCGAGGCCGAACTCTTCGTCGCCGGGGTCGCAGGCTTCGGTGAGTCCGTCGGTGTAGAGAAGCAGAAGGTCGCCCCCGGCGAGCGTCACTTCGGCCGCGTCATAGCGGGAGGCCGGCAACAAACCGAGCGGCGGTCCCGTGGCGCCGAGCTGCTCGACCTCGCCCGAGCGGCGCAGCAGCAGGCCCGGATTGTGGCCGGCGTTGACGTAGCGGAGAGTGCCGGCGCCCGGCTGGAGGACGGCGAAGAAAGCCGTGGCGTACTTCTCCGGCGGCGTGCGCGCGTAGAGCAGGCGCGCGAGCTGATCACAGACCTCCTCCGGCGGCAGGCCGGCGTGGATGGGGCTGGCGGAGAGCGCCTCCAACGTGGCGGCGAGCAGCGCGGCGGCGAGCCCCTTGCCCGAAATGTCGGCGATCATCAGCACGCATTCCCGGCCGTCGCACCGGGTGAGCACCTCGTAGTAGTCGCCGGAAACCCGGCGCGAGGGGAGATTGCCGGCGTGGAGCTCATAGCCCGGGATCTCCGGCATGTGGAGCGGCAGCGCCGTCACCTGGATGCGGCGCGCGAGCGCCAGCTCCTCTTCCAACTGTCGCCGCTCGGCGGCCTCTTCCGCCAGCGCGACGTTGCGGATGCGCAAGGCCGCCACCGACGCGAGCGAGACCAGCAGCTCGAGGTCCTCCTCGGAAAACTGTTTCTTGTGCAGCCGCGAGGTGAGGACGATCATCCCCAGCGAGCCCTCGGGATCGAGCAGCGGCGCGGCGAGCAGCGACTGGATGCCGTAGATGCGGACGCTCTCGGCTTTGGCGAACCGCTGATCGGTCTGCGCGTCGAGGACGAGAGCGGCGATCTGTTTTTCCGTGACCTCCTGGACGAGGCTGCGGGAGTACAGGTACTCCTGCTCCGAGCCGCCGAGCGAGCGTCCCGCCACGCGCTCGAACGCGCCGTTCGGCCGTTTCAGGAAGATGGCGCCCTGCTCCGGATGGAGATGCTCGAAAGCGCGGTCGAGGATGAGATCGAGCAGCTCGTTCAACGCGCTGGAGCGGGCGAGCGCCTGATGGACCTCGTTCAGGAGCCTGAGCCGGTCGGCGTAGCGCCGCAGCGCCTCCTCGCCGACGAGGCGGGAGCTGTCCGTGGTGGTGGCGTTGCGCACCATGTCGGAAGCCTTGAAGATGACCGTCTGCATCCCCCCCAGGCTCGAGAGCGGCGGCGCCACCGAAACCTCCGCTTGGATCGTGATCGAGCTGCTGGAGAGCCTGATCACGTCGCCCGGTCTGACCTCGGCCGGCTTCGTCACCGGATTGCCGTTGAGCAGCGTGCCGTTGCGCGAACCCAGGTCCTCGACGAGCACGGTGGAGCCGTCGAGATACAGGCGGGTATGGCGCCGCGAGAGGAATTGGTCCGCGAGCACCAGGTCCGACGCCGAGGAGCGTCCGATGACCAGGGACGATTCGCTGAAGGCATAGTCGAAAGGCTCACCCTGGGCAGGCGTCACGTGGAGG
>DATBGJ010000339.1:0-4591 GCA_036558045.1 Thermoanaerobaculia bacterium | reverse complement strand
GGCTCACCGGCGAGGCGATCGCACCGCAGCTCGCCTGGTGGCGCCGCCAACTGGCCGGCATGCCGCCGGCGCTCGAGCTGCCCGCGGACCGCCCGCGCCCGCCCCGCCAGAGCTTCCACGGCGGCGCCACGGCCCTGCCGCTTCCCGCCGACCTCGCCGCCGCGGTGAGGGAGCTCGGCCGGCGGGAGGGGACGACGTTCTTCATGACCGTCCTCGCCGCCTTCGCGGCCCTCGTCGGCCGCTACACCGGCCGCACGGACGTGGTCCTCGGCTCGCCCGCCGCCAACCGCCACCGGCCGGGGACCGAGGGGCTCTTCGGCTTCTTCGTCGGCAACCTCGTCCTGCGTCTCGATCTCGCCGGCGATCCCACCTTCCGCGAGCTGCTGCGCCGGACCCGCGAGGTGGCCCTCGGCGCCTACGCGCATCCGGACCTCCCCTTCGAGCGCTTGGTGGAGGAGCTGGACCAGGCGCGCGACAAGAGCCGTAATCCCCTGGTCCAGGTGATGTTCTCGGTGCAGTCCGCCGGCGAGACGCTCCGCTTCGGCGGCCTCACGGCCGCGCCGGCCGAGGTGCACACCGCCACCTCGCAGTTCGACCTCACGGTGGCCGCCGACGATAATCCGCGAGGCCTGACCCTGGAGGCCGAGTACAGCAGCGATCTCTTCGAAGCCTCGACGGTGGACCGCATGCTCGCGCACCTCGCCGCGCTGCTCGCCGCGGTGACGGCCGATCCCGAGCTGCGGCTCTCCGCACTGCCCGCCGAGATCGCTCCTCGCTCCGTGAGCACGCCTGTGGAGGAGAAAAAGGAATTGAAGCGTCCGGATATGGGCGACCGTGAAGCCCGGCTGGCCGAGCGCCGGGCCAGACTGTCGGCGGAGCAGAAGAGCCTGCTGGAGCAACGCCTCCGCATGCGAGGCCCGCGGGCGGAGGCAGCTCCCACGGCGGCCTCCTCCCTGGTGGCGATCCAGCCCAAGGGTCCGCGGCCCCCCTTCTTCTGCGTCCATCCAGCCGGCGGCGACGTCCTCTGCTTCCAGGCCCTCTCCCGCCGTCTCGGCATGGACCAGCCCTTCTACGGCCTGCAGTCGCGGGGGCTCGGGGAAGGGGAGTCGCCGCTCGGGAGCATCGAGGAGATGGCGGCGAGCTACCGGGCCGAGCTTGCCCGGATTACCGCCGGCCCCTACTACCTCGGCGGCTGGTCGCTGGGCGGCGCCGTGGCCTTCGAGCTCGCCCGCCAGCTCGCGGCGGAGGGCAAGGACGTGGCGCTCCTCGCCGTCCTCGACTCCACGCCCGGGGGAGGGGAGGAAACGGCCGGCGAGGAGGACGACGCCTACTGGCTGATGGAGATCGCCGACTATCTCAAACGCCTGTGGGGCTTCGATCTCGGGCTCTCGCGCGAGGCCCTGCGCGCGCTGCCGCCCGAGGAGCAGGTGGGGCGTTTCGTCGCGTCCTTGCAGAACACCCCCTTCGCCGCGGCGGCCGGCCCTGAGCCGCTGCGCCGGCTCCTCGACGTGTTCAAGACCAACGTGCGCGCCTTCCGGCTCTACCGGCCGCGGCCCTACCCGGGACCGATCACCCTTTTCCGGCCCGCGCCGGCCAACGGCGGTCCGGAGGCGGCCGATCCCACGCTCGGCTGGGCAGCGCTCTCGCCGCGGCCGGTCGGCATCGAGACCGTGCCGGGCGATCACGTCAGCGCCCTCGCCGAGCCGCACGTGCAGAGCCTCGCCGGGCGGCTGCGCGCCCGCATCGACCGGACGCTGGCAGTGGAGACTCCTTGACCCTATGAGATCCCGTCTATGGAAGTACCTGCGCCGGGCCGCCCTCGTCCTGGCCGGGCTGATCGTCGTCCTCGCCCTGGTGTTCTACTGGCTCGTGCGCCGCGCCTGGCCGGAGGTGGACGGCCGCCTCGCCGTCGCCGGCCTCTCGGCTCCCGTCGAGATCGTGCGCGTCGAGCCCGGGGTCCCCCACATCTACGCGCGGAACGCCCACGACCTCTTCTTCGCTCAGGGCTACGTGCACGCCCAGGACCGCCTCTGGCAGATGGAGCTCAACCGCAATCTGGGGGCGGGCCGGCTCGCCGCCCTGTTCGGCGAAGGCGGCCTGGAGATCGACAAGATCATGCGCGTCCTGGGCCTCTCGCGGGCCGCCGCGCTCGACTGGCGGGCCCTCTCGCCCGCCACCCGCGCCCTCCTCGCCGCCTACGCCGACGGCGTGAACGCCTACGTCGCGACCCACCGCGGCCGGCTGCCGATCGAGTTCACCGTGCTCGGGGTCGAGCCCCGCCCCTGGACGCCCGTCGACTCGCTGACCTGGGGCAAGATGATGAGCCTGAACCTGAGCCAGAACCATCCCTTCGAGATCCTGCGCGCGCATCTGATCGCCAGGCTCGGCGAGCCGATGGCGCGGCGGTTGATGGCCCCCTACCCGGCCACCGCGCCGGTGATCGTGCCGCCCGGGGTGCATGGCTATGCCGGCTTCGCGGCGCCGCACCGCTCGCGGACCGGCCTCGCGGCGCCCCCCGCTCTCGCCATGGCCTCCGGAGCGGGGACGGCCTGGGGGAGCAACGGCTGGGTGGTCGCGGGGAGCCGCACGGCGAGCGGCCGGCCGATGCTCGCCAACGATACGCACCTCGGCCTGCAACTCCCTTCCATCTGGTATCAGGTCGGGCTCCACGGCGGCGGCTACGACGAGGTGGGCTTCTCCTTTCCCGGCATGCCGTTGGTCGTCATCGGTCACAACCAGCGGATCGCCTGGGGGATCACCAATCTCTGCGCCGACGTGCAGGACCTCTACATCGAGAAGCTCGACGACGCGAAGCATCCGCGGCGCTACCAGTTCCAGGATGCCTGGCGCGACCTCGTCCTGCGCCACGAGAAGATCGCGGTCAAGGGCAAGCCCGCGGTCGACTTCGAGGTGCGGGAGACGCAGCACGGCCCGATCATCAACGACGTCCTCCCCGAGCTCAAGGGCAGCCCGCCCATGGCGCTGCGCTGGCCGGCGCTCGCCGGCACCCGGCTGATCGACGCGCTCGCGGCGCTCAACCGGGCGGCGGACTGGCCGTCCTTCCACCGCGCCCTCGCGGTCTGGGACACCCCGAGCGTCAACTTCGTCTATGCCGACGTCGACGGCCACATCGCCTATCAATCGACCGCTCGCGTCCCCATCCGCGCCGCCGGCCACCAGGGTCTGGTGCCGGTGCCCGGCTGGGACGGGCGCTCCGAATGGCAGGGATTCATCCCCTACGAGGAGATGCCCAAGGTGGTCGATCCGCCGTCCGGCTTCATCGTCACCGCCAACAACAAGGTGGTGGGGGACGACTATCCGTACTTCCTGGCCTACGACATGGCCGATCCGTACCGGGCGCAGCGGATCACCGAGCTGCTGGCCGCCGGCCGGCGCTTCACCCGCGAGAGCCTGCGCGCCGTCCAGGCCGAGACGCTGGGCCTGCCCGCGGCGGCGCTGCGCCCCGTGCTGCTCGCCGTGCCGCCGGCCGGCGAGCGCGAGAGGAAGGCGCTCGACGAGGTCCGCCGCTGGAACCTGCGCTACGAGCCGGAAGCGGCCGGAGCCTCGGTCTTCGAGATCTGGTACTGGAACCTGATCGGGGAGATCCTCGGCGACGAGCTCGGCCCGGACCTGCTCAAGGAGTACCGCACGACCGGTCTGAGCCAGGTGCCGTCGATCGTCGACCTGATGGCGCGGCCGGACGATCCGCTGTTCGACGACCGGCGGACCCCCAAGGTGGAGCACCGCGACGACATCGTCCGCCGCAGCCTCACCAGGGCCGTGGCCTGGCTCGCCGGCCGCTACGGCGACGATCCCGCGGGCTGGACCTACGGCCGCACGCACGCCATCACCTTCGTCCACGCTCCCCTGGGGCAGAGCGGCATCGCGCCGCTGGAGCGCCTGTTCAACAGCCGCACCTTCCCGGCCCGCGGCACCGCCTTCACGGTGGACGCCGCGATGGCGGACTCGACGCCGCCCTTCCCCGTGGTCTTCGGCACCGCGCAACGGATGATCGTCGACCTCGGCGATCTGGAGGCCTCGACCTGGGTCAACAGCACCGGGCAGGACGCCCAGCTCTTCCACCGCCACCGGGAGGACCAGATCCCGAAGTGGGAGGCGATCGAGGATTACCCCATGCGTTTCGGCAGGGCCGCGGTGCAGGCGCACCCCGAAGCCCGCCTGACCCTGGTGCCGGGGGCGCGGCAGCGATGATCTCAGCCCTGCGCGGCCTCGGGCGGCGGCTCGTAGGCCAGGAATTCGCGCACCTCGCGTTTCCAGACCTGGACCAGCGCCACCGCGAGCAGCGCCCCGCCGCAGCCGAAATAGATCAGCGGGATGTTGCGGTGGAGGAGGTCGGCGATGACGCCGGCCGTGGCGGCGGCCAGCGGCATGGTGCTGAACCCCAGCGTCTCCAGCAGCCCGAGCACGCGGCCGCGCATCTCGGGCGGCGTGGTGAGCTGCGCCAGGCTCAGGATGTGGATGGTGTTGAAGCCGCTCATCACACCGGCGGCGAGGATCAGCGCCAGCGCCAGCCACGGCGAGCGGGGAAAGCCGAAGGCGAGCGCGACGGCGCCGAAGGTCATGGCGCAGG
>DATBGJ010000338.1:0-4679 GCA_036558045.1 Thermoanaerobaculia bacterium | reverse complement strand
ACGAAGAAGACATAGTCTTCCCAGTCTCACCCCGGCACCCAGCACACCACGGCCGTCCCGCCGCCCTCGCGCTGCTCGATGCGCAGGCGGCCGCCGTGGGCTTCGACGATCTCGCGGCAGAGCGGCAGACCGAGGCCGGAGCCGCCGGGCTTCGAGGTGTAGAAGGGTAGCAGGGCCTTGCGCATCACTTCGTCGGCCATGCCCGCGCCGCGGTCCAGGACGCGGAAGCGGACGCCGCCGTCGCCGAGCGCGTCCACGGCCAGCTTGACCTCCTCGGCGGGACCGCCCGCCTCGTGCGCGTTCTTCAGCAGGTTGATCAGCGCCTGCTGCACCTGCGACGGATCGAAACGGCCCGGCAGCGTCGGTGTCTCTCCCTCCAGCTCGAAGGGCACCACCTGCCGCAGCTCGGCGAGAAACGCCGGCCAGTCCACCTCGCGTGGGTTGGGCTGCGGCAGGCGCGCGAAGCGGGCGTAACCCTCCAGGAACTCCTTCAGATGATTGGACCGCTCCTCGATGACGTCGAGCGCCGCGTCGAGGCCGCCCGCGTGCTCGGGGCTCCGCGCCATCACGCGCACCGAGCGGGCGAGCGAGGCGATGGGCGCGAGCGAGTTGTTGATCTCGTGCGAGAGGGTGCGGATGGCGCGCTTCCAGACGTCCACCTCCTGCCGGCGCAGCTCGGGGGTGAGGCGCTTGATGAGCGTCAGGCCGTGCCGCCGGCCGTTGAGCTCGAAGTCGCGGCGGGCCACGTGGAAGACCTCCTCCTCGCCGCCGCTCTCCAGGGAAAACAGCGAGTCGCGACCGCTCGCCAGCGCCTCGCGCAGACCCTCCGGGCACTCCTCCAGGATCTCGCCGAACACCCGGCCTTCGAGCGTGCCGCGGGTGACGAACGTCTCGTGCGCCGCGCGGTTGGCGAAGACCACGCGGTCGCGCCCGCCGGTGAGCACGATGGCCATCGGCGTCGCTTCGAAGATCGTCTCGAGCAGCATCTCCCTCTGCACGAGGGCGCTCCGCTCGTCCCGCAGCACGTCGCCCACGGCGTTGTAGAGCTGCACCAACTCGCCCAGCTCGTCCCTGCGGTCGGCGGCGAGCTGCAGGCTGAAGTCGTGGTCGCGGAAGCCGCGGATGCCGTCGCGCACCGCCTGGAGCACCCGCGACGCCGGCAGCAGCGCGCGGTCGAGGAACCACCAGCCCACGGGCAGGCCGAGGCAGACGCCGAACGCGAGGACGGTCCAGGGGGAGGGAAACCACCGCGCCGCCGCCATGGCGAGGAGGATCACCGCCACCAGCGCCGCGAGAAACGCCAGACGCACGCGGGCGGCGAAGCGCAGCGGTTTCATCCGCGCAGCCGCCGCTCGACGGCGAGGCCGTGCTTCTCCATCTTGCGGTAGAGGGCTTGGCGCGAGAGGCCGAGGGACTCCGCGGCCTTGGCGACGACGCCCTCCGCCTCGCCGAGAGCGCGCTCGATGCGCACGCGCTCGGCGAGCAGCAGATCGTTCCCCTCGGCCTCGCCAACGGATACGCCCGCGCTGACGACGGAGCCCCGGCCGAGCCCCAGGTCCTCCACCCGCAGGACGTCTCCCGGCGCCACGAGAACGGCCCGCCGCAGCGTGTTCTCCAGCTCGCGCACGTTGCCCGGCCAGGGATGGCGGACGAGCGCCTCGCGGGCTTCCGCGTCCAGCCGCCAGACGGCGCCGGTGGGCGACGGCGAGAGATCGCGCAGGAAACGCTCGGCGAGCGGCAGCACGTCCTCGGGACGCTCGGCGAGCGGCGGCACCGCCAGCTCGATGACGTTCAAGCGGTAGAAGAGGTCCTCGCGGAAGCGGCCGGCGGCCATCTCGCGGCGCAGGTCGGCGTTGGTGGCGCAGATCAGCCGCACGTCCACCCGCCGCGTCTCGCTGCTGCCCAGCCGCTCGAACTGGCCGCTCTGCAGCACGCGCAGCAGCTTCGCCTGGCCGGAGGCCGAGAGGTTGCCGATCTCGTCGAGGAACAGCGTGCCGCCGTCCGCGGCCTCGAAGCGGCCGATGCGCCGCCGCGCCGCGCCCGTGTAGGCCCCCGCCTCGGCGCCGAACAGCTCGCTTTCCAGCAGCTCGTCCGGCAGCGCGCCGGCGTTGACGCGCACGAACGGCTTCTCGCGCCGCCGCGAGTTGGCCTGGACGATCTCCGCCAGCTTCTCCTTGCCCGCGCCGGAGGGACCGGTGATCAGCACCGGCACCTCGCCGCGCGCCACCTGCAGGGCGAGGGCGACGGCGGCGTGCATCTTGTCGCTCGCCCACACGGCGCCGCACAGGTCGTGCCGCTCGGCGAGGTCTTCCCAGCTCCGCCGCGCCCGGCCGCGCAGCCGCGCGTTCTCCATCTGCAGCTCGCGCAAGCGCAGGAGATTGCGCACGGAGGCGAGCAGCTTCTCGTCGTCCCAGGGCTTGGCGAGGTAGTCCGCCGCGCCTTCCTTGACGAGCTGGACGGCGGTCTCCAGCGAGGTCCACGCGGTGATCAGCAGGACGGGCAGACCCGGCTGCCGCACCTTGATGTCGCGGAACAGGGCAATGCCTTCCTCGCCCGAGGTGGCCTCCGGGCCGAAGTTCATGTCCTGGACGACGACGCCGATCTCACCGCCGTCCCGATCGAGGATGCCCAAGGCCTCCTCCGGCGCCGGCGCGACGACGCATCCCAGGCCATGGATGTCGAAGAGCACCCGCAACGCGGTGGCCACCGCCGGCTGGTCTTCGACGACGAGGATCTTCAGCATGGGCGACTTAGTTATATACCCCAAATCTCGCGGGAGGTTTCGTGGGGCGACAACCATCCCGCGAGGGACCGCCCTACACATTCCGCGTCGCGATCGCCGGCGCCACCTGAGACGCCCGCAGGGCTGGGCCCAGCGCGGCGAGCAGGCCGACCGTCCACAGCAGCGCCACGCCGCCGGTGAGGATCCGCCAGTCGATGCGCGCGCCGTCGACGAGCGTCACCAGGCCGAAGTTGAGGGCCATGGCGAGCCCGAGGCCGAGCACGGCGCCGAGGGTGGTGACGATCCAGTTCTCCAGCAGGAAGTGCCGCAGGATGGCCCCGCGCGTGGCGCCCAGGGCGCGCCGGGTGCCGATCTGCCGCCGCCGCTCGGCCACCGAGAAGGAGGTGATGCCGATGATCCCCAGCGCGGTGACGCCGACGAGGAGGACCATGACACCGTTGAGCGAGGTCACCACGACCCGGTCGTTGGTGTGGTACTGCTTGCGCACCTCGCGGATGGTCATCACCTGCACGTTGCGGCCGTCGTTGGCGCGCAGTAGGGTGCGCTCGATCTGCGGCATGAGCGTCTCGGCCTTGCCCGGCTCGGTGCGCACCAGATAAGCGAGCCCCGAGCGGCCGGTGAAGAACAGCGCGTACTCGTGGATCGGCCAGCCATAGGGGTTGTAGAACTTGTCGGCGATGCCGACGACGTTGTAGGTCTCGGTCTCGTCGGGGTCCCGGAGCTGCTTGCCCAGCGCGCTGCCGCCCGGGAAGAGCAGGTCCGACAAAGCTTGGGTGACGATGACGTTGGCCGTGGTGTCCTGAAACGTCGCGCTCTCGTTCTCCTGCTGCGTGAAGTTGCGGCCGCGGACGACGTGGATGCCCAGGGTATTGAAGATGTGCGGATCGGCGCGGTACATCTGGGTACGGAACTTGGTGCCTGCACGGCCGGCGATGATCACCTCGCCCGAGCTGCCGCCGCCCTGCCAGGGCTGGAAGAAGGTGTTGCTCGCGTCGCGCACGCCGGGGATCGCCCGCAGGCGGCGCACGTCGTCGTCGATGGTGGCGTTGACGTAGTCCTGCTCGTCGAAGGCCGGCGCGAAGGTCTGGCTGCGGATGGAGATCAGGTTGTCGTCGTCGAAGCCGGATTCGCGGGTCATCGAGGCCTTGGCGTTGCCGATCAGGCTGAGGCAGTTGGCGACGATGGCGAGCGTCAGCGCCACCTCGGCGACGATCAGGATGGAGCGCGCCCGGTGACGCGTCAGAGCGCGAAAGATCGGTCCGAATTGCATGGCAGTCTCCTTGCCGCTTCCGGCTTACTGGTTCTTGAGATGGCGCGCCGGCGGGATCGAGCAGATCCGCCAGGCGGGATAGATGCCGGCCACCGCCCCGGCGATCAACGACAGCAGGACCGCCGCGCCGACCATGGCGGCGTCGAGCTGGAAGAAATCTTCGGTGCGCAGCAGGCGGCCGACGATCAGCCGGTTGAAGTAGGCCAGCACGCCGAGCGAGAGCAGCAGGCCGATGGCGCCGCCGATCAGCCCCACCAGCTCGCACTCGACCAGGTGCTCGAGGAAGATCGAGGCCCGGCTCGCTCCCAGCGCGCGCCGGATGCCGACGACCGGCGCCCGCGCCAGGAATTTGCCCAGGAACAGGCCGATGAGATTGAGCGCCGCCACGGTGAGGAAGAGGACGGAGATCGTCGCCAGCGCCTTGATCTGCTGCGGCACCACCCGCAGGTCCACCATGATCTGGCGCAACGGCGTGACCCGATTGTCGAGCGGCCGCTGGAACCGTCCGAACCTCTTCTGCTCGCGGGCGTAGGCGTCGAGGAAGCTGTGATACGCCCGCACCTGCGCCTCGCCGTGCAGCTCCACCCACATCTGCAGGAAGACCGACTCCGAGGCGTTCAGGCGCTCGACGAAGGTCGGATTGCCCTCCAGCGCCTTCCAGCCGTC
>DATBGJ010000337.1:0-5251 GCA_036558045.1 Thermoanaerobaculia bacterium | reverse complement strand
TCGGGGAGCTTGCGGCGCAGGGCGCGCCGGAGCTGGGTGAGCTCCATCCAGGCGCCGAAACCGGAGGCGAGCGCGAGACCGACGGAGCCGAGATAGAGCGTGCGGCCCGGCAACGGCCCCGCGATCGTCGAGAGGGGATAACGATCCAGGAAAAGCATCAGCGGCACGGCCACCAGCGCCGAGGTCCCGACGCGAATCGCCGCGATGCGCGCCGGCGAACGCGTATCGCCGAGGGCGTAGAAGGTGTTCTGCAGCAGGCGCGAGGTCGTCGTGGCGAGGATGCCCGTCGTATAGCCGCAGAGCACCAGGTAGACGAGCCAGTTCTGCGCGACGTCGAATCTGCCGCGGCGGTAGAGGCCGACGACGAGGAAGCCGAAGGCGAGATAACCGATCACCGTGGGCACGTTGAGGAAAGCCACGTAGCGCAGCGCCCGCCGCACGCGCGCCAGCAGCGCGGGCGCTGCTCCCTCGCCGCGCAGGCGCGACATCTCCGGCAGCTCCGAAGCCGCCACCGAAAGGCCGAACAGGCTGATCGGCAGCAGGTAGAACATCTGCGCGAAACGGTCCGCCGAGGGCGCGCCGGGAGCGAGATAGGAGGCGAGGAACAGGTCGATGTAGCCGGCGAGCTGCACCACGCCCCGGCCCGCGACCGCCGGCCACCAGGCGGCGAGCGCCTGGCGCACCCCGGGCACGCGGAGCGAGAACGACAGATGGAATCCCTTGAGCACGCGCACGACGCCGGGGAGCTGCACCAGGAACTGCAACAGGCCGCCGAGGAAGCCGCCCCAGCAGGCGGCGTAGAAAAGGTGGATCTGCGCCGCCGCGCTCTCGGCACCCGCGGTGAGCTGCCGCGCGCCGAAGACCAGGGCGGCGATCATCGCCGAGTTCCAGAGCACCGGCGCGACGTAAGGGAGGAAGAAGCGGCGATGGCTGTTGAGCACGGCCAGCGCCCACACCGACAGCGCCAGGAAGCCGGCCATGGGAAAGAGGATGCGCACGCCGGTCACGGTGAGGGCGAAGCGGTCCACCGAGAGCGTGCCCGCCGCCACCTTCGCGGCGTCTCCCCGATAGCCCCACGCCAGCAGCATGACGATGGGCTCGGCGAGCAGGATCCCCAGCAGCGCGAAGCCCGCGGCCGCCGCCAGCATGAGGCCGAAGATGGCGCCGGCGAAGCGGCCGGCCTCTTCCTCGCGCCCCTCCTCCAGAAGGCTGCTGTAGATGGGGATGAAGGAGGCGGAGAGCACGCCTTCGCCGAGCAGGTTCTGCAGCACGTTGGGCACGCGCATGACGGCGGTGAGCGCGTCCTGGTGCGGACCGACGCCGAAGTAGCGCGCGAAGGTGCCTTCGCGCACGAAACCCATCAGCCGGCTGAGCAGGATGCCGGCGAAGACTTTCGCGGCGCCGCCGCGCGCGGGCGGCGGAGTTGCCGGAACCGCCGGCTCCAGGGTCTCCGCGGGCTCCGTCACTGCGGCAGGTCGTTCCAGTTGAGCAGCGCGTTGTAGACGAACCGGAAATCCGAGAGGTTGAGGTAGCGGTGGAGCGGATTGAAGGAGAAGAGGATCACCCGGCCGCGGCCCGCCGGCAGGTCGAGGATGGCCGGCTTGCCGTTGATCGCGTCCTCGCCCTTGAGGAAGCCGGAGAGCACCAGGCGATCGTCCTCCTTCTTCGCCTCCGCAGGCTTGGCCGCGGCGGCAGGCGCTGCCGCCAGATCTTCTTCTTCGATCTTCGCTTCGCCCTTGGCGTCCTTGCCGTCCTTGTCGTCCTTCTCCTCTTCCTTGGTGCCGAACTGCAGCACCACCCGCGCGCGCGCGTAGCGCGGCACGTCGAAGATCGGCCCGTTGCCGCGGAAGATGCTGGGGAGATCCTCGTAGCCGTAGACGATGGGATGCTCGCGCCGCATCACCTTGGCGCGCAGCTCCGAGCCCGGGCTGTTCAAGCCGTCCCCGGCGGTGAAGGCGCCGCGCACCAGGCCGCCTTCGACCGGCAGCGTGCCGGCGTTGCCGAGCGCGATGAGCACGCCGCCGGCCTGGAGGAACCGCTGCAGGTTGAGCAGCCCTTCGAATCCCATGCCGCCGGTGATGTCCTCCGAGGCGTCGGGAATGCCCTGGCTGGGGAACTCCGGCGTGCGGGTGTAGGCCAGCGGGCTGAACTTGGGATCGAAGCCGTGCACGAGCTCGGTCAGGCTGCCGCCGGTCTCGGGAAAGAGGATGACGTCGAAGCGCTCGGCGAGACCGCCACGCTTCAGGTCGTCGTCGTTGATGAGCGTGTAGGGGATCTTGCCGCGGTCGAAGGTGTAGCGCACCCAGCCGGCGTCCTGGGTGTCGATCCAGTTGTGGAGCACGGCGAGGCGCGGCAGGTCCACCAAGTGCCGCTGCACGTCGGGAAGGGACGCCGCGGCCGCGAAGGAGAGGCCCGTGCGGCGCGCCACCTCCTCCACCGCCTCGCGCGGCGCCTGCACGATCCAGCTCCCCGGCGGATAGGAAACGCCGCCGGCCGTGAACTCCGCCTCAGCGGCGTCCACCTGGTGGGTACCCAATAGCACGCGCGCCTCCAGCAGCGCCGTCTGCCCGGTGTCGCGTAACAGGAAGACCTCCCCCTCGCCGTCGATCTTCCCCTCCGCCGCGACGTCGGCGGATACGGGCTCCATGGCGGCGTCGAGGATCTTCTTCTCCGCCACCGGCTCGCCCGCCACGCCGTAGAGCAGCGGCCAGGTCCAGGCCACGTCGTCGTAGGGCGGGTTCGGCTCGTCGGCCGGGAACTTCTGCTCCTCCAGCAGATTGACCGCGAGGTCGCGGTACGGCTGGTCCATGCGCACCACGTAGGTGCCGGCCGGCCAGGTCTTCTCCCCGAGCTTGACCTCCCCGGTCAGCCGGTGGACCTCGATGCGCTGCTGGCGGAGCTGGTTGACGAGATAGGCGAGGCGGGCCGGATCGCGCTGCCCGGGCGGGAACGCCCAGGCATAGGGAGCCTCGGACCGTCCCCTCGCCAGCGAGCGCTCGCCCTTGGTCCAGAAGTTTTCCAGCAGCTCGCGGCGGTGCAGGGCCGCGTACTCCAGGGCGGCGAGCACGCCCGCCTCCATGTAGTTGGTGTTGTTGCGCAGCGACCAGCGCAGCTTCTTCGCCGGCGGCCACGGGCGGTACCACTGCACGTCGGTCACCGGCTTGCCGATGAAGCGCGAGCGCGAGAGGTCGCGATCGTAGGTGCCGGCCGAGCTGTTGCCGTAGGTCTCGTAGAAACGGCCCACGGAGTGGTGGGTGTTGGCCACCGAGTTGAGGTAGCCGGGCCACCAGCCGTCGAAGAAGCCGAACGTCCAGACGCCCGGCAGGCCCTGCGCGGCGAGGGCTCCCGCTTCGTGGAAGCCGAATTGCGTCCACTCGCTGATCGTCACCGGATCGATGGCGCGGTTGTAGGGGCCGTAGCCGGTCATGATGTAGAGCAGCGGCAGCGACTCGTGCAGGTCGTGCATGACCTGGGGATGGAAGGCGTAGTAGGTCTCGTGGATGGCGCGCGAGAGCGCCTGGGTGACCTGCATGCCGTCACGGTTGTTGTCGTGGTAGACGTAGTGGCCCCAGTACGGAGGGCCGATGATCTCGTTGAGCTCCTCGTAGGGCATCTTGCGGCCGCGCACGTGGCGGTAGTACCAGTCCACGACGCGGTCGCGGCCGTCCGGCTCGGTGATCGGCGTGATGAGCACGACGGCGTTGCGGCGGATGGCCTGGATCTCCGGCTTCTCCGACACCGCCAATCGGTACGCCAGCTCCATCAGCATCTCGGGGCTGCCGGTCTCGCCCGAGTGCAGGCCGCCGGTGACCCAGTAGAGGACCTTCCCTTCGTCGGCCAGCCGGCGCGCCTCCTCGCGCGAGGTGCGGCGGGGATCGGCGAGGCGGGCGGTGATGTCCTTCCAGCGCTCGACATCGGCGAGGTTCTCGGGATCGGAGACGAGGGCGAGGAGGATCTCGCGGCCTTCCTCGCTGGTGCCGATGACCTGCGTCCGGACCCGATCGCTGGCTTCGTCGAGACGGCGGAAATAGCCGTGGACGTCCGCCACCCGCGACAGCTCGTCCGGCGCGCCGGCGAGGTGGCCCAGGACCTTCGTGGGCGAAGGGACCGTATCCGAGTCCGGCACGTAGGAGACGGACTCGGGAAGATACTCGGGCGCCGTCGTGTACTCGCGGATCTGCTCGACGCTCCCCGGCTCGGGCCGGTCCGGCAGCCACGGCTCGGGGCCGCCCGGCTCGCCGGGGAGGATGGGCTCGTCGTGGACGACGAGTGGGGGCGGGGGCGGGGGCGGGGCCTGGGCGGCGAGGGCTGGAACAAGGACTCCAAGGACGGCAAGGACCAGAGACGACTTCATCAGAAAGATTTTCAATCGAGATCTCCTTGGCCCGGGGGCTCGTTACGATATCGGTTCTACCGCAACCGCACCACCACCACCGTCAGATCGTCCGCCTGCTCCTGGTCGCCCTTGAAATTGGAGAGATCGCCGAGGATGGCGTCGCGCACCTCGCGGGCGGTGCGGCTGTCGGCCGCGCGCGCCACGGCCCGCTGGAGGCGTGCATCCCCATATTCCTCATGGCGGGCGTTGCGCGCTTCGACGAGGCCGTCGGTGTAGAAGATCAACAGGTCTCCCGGCGCCAGCGGACGCCGCACCGTTTCGTACGCGGTCTCCAGGAACGTGCCGAGCGGCGGCGCTCCCTTGCCGACCTCGTCGAAGAGCCGCGTGCGCGGATCGTAGTGCAGAACGGGCGGATGGCCGGCGCTCACCGCCGTCAGCGTGCTCTCTTCGCGGTCGAGGACGGCGCAGAGCAGGGTGACGTAGGTGCGCTTGTCGGTCGTCCGCCGCACCATGTGATTCAGCCGTTCCATGACGCGGATGGGCGAGGTCAAATACTCCTCGAGCAAATACAGACAGCTCCGCACGCCGGAGAGCAGCAGCCCGCTCGCCAGGCCATGCCCGGCCACGTCGCCGATGACGAAGACCATCCGCGAATCGGCGGACGGGAAGAACTCGTAATAGTCCCCGCCCACTTCCGTCGCCGGCAGCGAGGCGGCTGCGAAATCGAGCCAGTCCACCTCCGGCCCGCCCTGCGGCAGCATGCTGAGCTGGATCTTGCGCGCGTATTCGATCTCCTCGCGCATCCGCAGGCGCTCGCGGTGGCGAGAGCTCTCGCGGCGCCAGACGGCGAGAAACCGGCGCCGGCTGAGCTGGGTGAAGCCCGCGGCCGCCACCAGGCAGATGAACGTCACGATC
>DATBGJ010000336.1:0-4024 GCA_036558045.1 Thermoanaerobaculia bacterium | reverse complement strand
GAAGCCGTCGAGGCTGGCCGTCACCTTGTAGGTGCCGGTCGGCAGGTTGAGGATGCGGTAGAAGCCCTCCGCGTCGGTCACGGCGACCTGGACGAGGCCGGTCTCGGTATTCGTCGCCTCGATCGTGACGCCCGGCAGCGGAGCGCCGTCGGAGCCTTCCACGGTGCCGGAGATGCGGCTGGTGGTGACGTCGGTCTGGGCGAACGCCGCGCCGGCCAGCCCGAGGACGACCAGCATAGTCGCCAGGGCCAGAACCCAGACCTTAGAGCGGTTGGAACGGACACGCGCCATAGGTACAACCCTCCTTTTCGGTGCGCAGGTTTTTCGAGCGGATGCACATCACCCCTGTGCTAAGCTCCGCCCGCGAATGCGGTCTCTGAACGGCGGCATTATACCCCCGGATGAGGAACTGCGGTCCAACTTTTTTTCCCGAGATCCCAATATGAGCGCAGAGAATCAGCCGCTGGTGATCGTCCTCATGGGGAGCAAGTCCGACTGGGAGACGCTCCGTCATGCCGACGAGATGCTCGAGCGGTTCGGCGTGCCCCATGAGTGCCGCGTCGCTTCCGCCCATCGCACCCCCGACCTGACGGCCGAGATCGCGCGCGGCGCCGAGGCGCGGGGCGTCGAGGTCGTCATCGCCGCCGCCGGCGGCGCGGCCCACCTGGCGGGCGTGATCGCGGCCTACACGTTGGTTCCGGTGCTCGGCGTGCCGGTTCAAAGCCAGGCGCTCAACGGGCTCGACTCCCTGCTCTCGACGGTGCAGATGCCGGGCGGCGTGCCGGTGGGCACGCTCGCCATCGGCAAGGCCGGCGCCGTCAACGCCGCCCTGCTGGCCGTCCGCATCCTCGCCAACACCCGCCCGGAGCTGCGGCAGAAGCTGCGCGAGTTCGTGGAGGAGCAGGCCCGGGCCGTCAGGGAAGCGACGTTGCCTTAATCCTTCTTCACGCCGCCTTCAACGACAGCGACACCCGCACGCTCTGCGGCAGCGTCAGGGCCAGGTAGATCGGGCAGCGCTGCTTCCAGACGGCGAGCAAGGCATCGATCTTCTCCTGTGGGCTGGGCGAGTCGATCTCCATCTTCAGCGTGAGGTTCTGCAGGTCGGGCGCGGCCCCGCCGATGCCGAGCAGGCCGCGGTCGTCGCTCTCGCAGGAGGCGGTGGCGAGGACGGAGCGCAACGCCACCCCGAGCTGCGGCGCCAGGATGTCGCGCAGGAACAGCACGGCGCAACCGGCGAGGGCGCTCAGCAGCAGGGCCGTGGGGCTCGGCGCGGAGTCCCCGCCGCCCAGCGCGGAGGGCAGGTCGGCCCGCCACGAGAAGGAGCCCGTGGCGAAGGCGGCGGCGGAACCTTCCGACGCGGCCGTCACCGCCAGCCGGCCCTTCGCCTTCTCCGGCTGGGCGCGCCAGAGCTGCGAGGTATGTTGAATGACGTCGAGCGTCATGTCGTGCTCCTCAAAGCCAGGTCACACGGGTCAGGACCCGTGCGTGAGAACGAAACGACCGGCGCGGCCGTTTCCCCTCACCGCTCGCGGGAGGCGGACGCCAGCGGCGCTGTGATACAACTCCGCAGTGACCTGGATGATCTACGGCGCCAACGGCTACACGGGAGAGCTGGTGGCGCGCGAAGCGGTGCGGCGGGGGCTCTCTCCCATCCTCGCCGGGCGCAACGCCGAGGCGGTGAAGCGCCTGGGGCGGGAGCTCGGGTTGCAGAGCCGCGCCTTCTCGCTCGACGATCCCCAGGGTACGGCGGCGGAGCTCTACGGCGTTACGGCCGTGCTCCATTGCGCCGGACCCTTCCTGCACACCAGCGCGCCGATGGTGGCCGCCTGCCTCGCCACCCGCGCGCATTATCTCGACATCACCGGCGAGATCCCCGTCTTCGAGGCCGTGCTGGCACGCGGGGAGGAGGCGCGGCGGGCGGGCGTCGCGCTGCTTCCGGGCGTCGGCTTCGACGTGGTGCCCAGCGACTGCCTCGCCGCCC
The DNA here is from genome assembly GCA_036558045.1 of Thermoanaerobaculia bacterium. Lineage (GTDB taxonomy): Bacteria > Acidobacteriota > Thermoanaerobaculia > Multivoradales > UBA5704 > DATARR01. The sequence goes on along the minus strand of DATBGJ010000336.1, from coordinate 2,043 downwards.
GCACCGCCGCCGCCCTGCCGGACGCGACCGAGCTCGCCCTCGCCTTCTACGCCGCCGGCGGCAGCACCAGCCGCGGCACGCTGAAGACGATGATCGAGAGCCTCCCCCACGCCGGAGCGATCCGCAGGAACGGCCGCATCGTGCCCGTGCCGCTGGCCTGGGACGCGCGCGAGATCGACTTCGGCGGCAGGGCCGGCAAGCGCTGGACGATGACCATTCCCTGGGGCGACGTGTCGACCGCCTACCACTCGACGGGCATCCCCAACATCCGCGTCTACACGGGGACGCCGCCGAAGAGGATCCGGCGGCTGAAGCGGCTGCGGCCCCTGCTGCCGCTGGCGGGGTTGAAGCCGGTCAAGCGCTTCGCCCAACGCTGGGTGGAACGCCGCGTCACCGGCCCCACGGCCGAGCAGCGGGAGAGCGGCCGCACCTACCTGTGGGCGGAGGCGCGGAACGCCGCTGGAAACACGGCCACCGCCACGCTGGAGACGCCGGAGGGCTATCGCTTCACGGCGCTCTCCGCGGTGGAGAGCGTCGCGCGCGTCCTGGCCGGCAAGGTGCAGCCCGGCGCGTGGACGCCCTCGCGCGCGTTCGGGGCGGGGTTCGTGGGCGAGCTGCCCGGGGTCGTCATGGGAGAGGTGAGGACAGGATGATCCTCGGTCTTCATCCGAAGCCGTGCTCCGCTCGTAGAGACGATCAGGAGGGAGAACGATGCCGCAGACCCCCGACGCCGTAGCCCCGGATCCCATCCTCCAGGTGGCCACCGGCTTCATGGCCGCCAAGCACCTCTTCACCGCCAGCGCCATCGACCTCTTCGCCGCCATCGGCGAGGGCGAGGCGACGCTCGCCGAGCTGGCCGAGCGCACCGGAGTGCCGGCGCGGACCCTGCGCGTCAGCGCCGACGCCATGGCGGCGCTCGGCTTCGTGGAGAAGTCCGGCGAGCGCTACCGCAATTCGCCCGTGGCGGCGGCGTTCCTCGCCGGCCGCACGCCGGCGGACCTGCGGCCGTTCCTCAAGTTCTGGGACCGCATCAGCTATCCGACCTGGATGGGCCTCGAGGCGGCGGTGCGCGGCCAGGGCTCCCAGGAGGAAAGGCCGTTCACGCCGGAGGAGGCGAAGCTCTTCAACGAGGGAGTCGCGGCGGTCACCGCCGGCTCCGCCCATGCGTTGGCCGGCGCCGTGGACTGGTCGCGCCACACGCGGGTGCTCGACCTCGGCGGCGGCACGGGCAGCTTTCTCGTGGCGCTGATCGGCGCCCATCCGCACCTGCGCGGCACGCTCTTCGACCTGCCACGGGCGATCGCGGTGGCTCGCGAGCACCTCAGCGGCTCCGCCGGCGACAAAATCGAGCTCGTGGAAGGCGACTTCTTCGACCGCGAGATCCCGGCCGGACACGACGCCGTGCTGCTCGCCAACGTGGTGCACGGCTTCTCCGAGGAGCGCAACCTGGAGCTGCTGCGGCGGGTGCGGCGGGCCGTCGCGCCGGGCGCCGCGCTGCTCATCGTCGATTTCTGGCTCGATGCCTCCCGCACGCAGCCCGTGTTCCCGGCCTTGATGGCGGGGGAGTTCCTGATCATGACCGGCGGCGGTGAGTCCTACAGCGACGAGCAGGCACGCCGCTGGCTCGCCGAGACCGGCTGGGCGGCGCGTGAGCTGAAGCCGCTCGCCGGGCCCGCGGGCGTGCTGACGGCGGAGGCGGTGTAGTCAGCCCCCGATCGAAAACGCCAACGTCAGCAGCGTCTGCTGCTCCAGGGTGTGGGCCTTGGCGGAGCCGGTGGCGGGGCTGCCGGAGGCCGAGCGCTTGACGGAGCGGATCGGCCGGCGCAGCAGGCGTTCGATGCGCGGCTGCACGAAGAAGAGCGCGCCCATGTTGGCCGGCTCCTCCTGCACCCAGACCACGTCGCGCGCCTGCGGGTGGCGCGCCATCTCGGCGGCGAGATCCTTCTCCGGGAACGGATAGAGCTGGTCGAGGAAGACCACCGCCGTCGCGGTGTCGTGCCTCTTCTCCCGCTCGCGCTTCAGCTCGTGGCCGATCTTGCCGGT
>DATBGJ010000335.1:0-2784 GCA_036558045.1 Thermoanaerobaculia bacterium | reverse complement strand
CGAGGGACGGATCATGGAGGCGGTCTACGGCCGGCCGTACGCCGACATGCTCGCCGTGCTCGGCCGCCAGGACCTGGAGGACGTGCTGAAGGAGCTCGGTCCCGAGAGCCCCGACACGCGCCTGCACCTGGACATCGCCGGCCGCGATCCCGACGAGGTGACGAGCGACGTGGCCTACGAGAAGGGAGCGCTCTTCCTGCGCATGCTGGAGGCTGCCGTCGGCCGCGCGAAGCTCGACGCCTTCCTGCGCTCCTACTTCGACACCTTCGCCTTCCAGTCGATGGACACGGCCCGCTTCGTCGCCTACCTGAAGCAGCAGCTCCTCGGCGGCGACGAGGCGCTGGCGCAGCAGCTCCAGATCGACGCCTGGATCTACGGTCCCGGCGTGCCGTCGAACGCGCCGCAGCCGCATTCCGAGGCCTTCGTGCCCGTGGACCAGGCCGTGCAGGCGTTCGCCGCGGGCACGCCCGCCGCCCAGCTCACCACGACGGGCTGGACGACGCACCACTGGCTCCACTTCATCCGCAACCTCCCCGAGCAGCTCGACGCGCAACGGATGGCGGACCTCGACGCCACCTTCCACTTCAGCGGCTCGGGCAACTCCGAGATCCTCGCCGCCTGGCTGATCAAGGTGATCGACAGCCAATACGAGCCGGCCTATCCGGCGCTCGAGAAGTTCCTCACCACGGTCGGCCGGCGGAAGTTCCTCAAGCCGCTCTACGCCGAGATGGCGAAGACCCCGGCCGGAGCCGAGATGGCGCTGCGCATCTACGAGAAGGCGCGGCCCGGATACCACTCCGTGTCGCAGAGCACGGTGGATCAGATCCTGGGGTGGCGAGGGTAGGACGCCGATTCACGAAATCGTGGGGATCGAAGGATCCTCACTCACCCTCTCCATCCGCTCCACCATCACCACCGTCACGTCGTCCGCCACCGGCCGGCCGGCGCAGTGGCGGTTCACCAGATCCATGAGGGAATCGAGGGCCTCGCCGACGGGCAGATCGCGGCTGGCCGCGAAGGCCTCCTCCAGGCGCTCCAGCCCCAGCTCCTGGTCCGCGGGATTGCGCGCCTCGAAGGCGCCGTCGGTGTAGATCAGCAGCCGGTCTCCCGGTGACACGGCGAGCTCCCGCGCGGGCAGCGGCCGGTCGCGAAGGTAACGGTGCAGGAGCGTGCCGGTGGCGCCGAGCCGCTCGACGCCGCCGTCCCGCTGCCAGAGGAGCGGCGGATGGCCGGCGTTGAAGGAGCGCGCGCGGCCGTCCGGCAGCAGCAGGCCGTAGACCAGCGTGGCGCACGTGGCGTCCTCGAAGAAGTCGATGCCGGCGAGCAGCTCGCGCGCCACGCGCTCGGGCTCGGTGCCGCGGCGGCGCGCCGCGTCGAGCGTCGAGCGCAGCATGCCGGCGTACATGGCGGCGCTCACGCCGTGGCCCACGACGTCGCTCACCGCGAACGCCAGCCCGCCGGGCACCGTCTGGGCAAGATAGAAATCGCCGCCGAGCGCGTCACAGGAGAGCAGCCGGCCCTCGATGCGCCAGCCCTCGCCTTCCACCGGATCGCCCGGCAGCAGGCTGTGCTGGAAGAGGCGGGCCTTCTCCAGGTCGGCGGCGAGCGTCTGCGCGTAGCGCTCCTTGGTCAGCCGCTCCCGCTGCAGCCGCAGGCAGCGCTCGACGAGCGCCAGCAGCACCCGGCGGTCGAACGGCTTGAAGAGGAAGTAGAACGCCCCTTCCTCCAGCGAACGGAAGAGCTTCTCGTCCGGCTCCGAGATCGAGCCGGTGATCAGGATGACGTCCGTCTGCGGCCGGTCGAGCCGGATCACCTGGCAGAGCGAATAGCCGTCGCCGTCCTTGAGGCGCACGTCCACCAGGGCGAGGTCGAACTTCCTCTCCGCGAGGCGCGCCAGGGCCTCGGCAACACCGGAGACCGATTCCACCGGATAAGCCGGCGCGAGGATGCGCTCCAGCGCCCGCCGCAGGCCGGGATCGTCGTCGACGATGAGGATGCGCTGCGCCCGGTTCACGGCACCGCCTCCTCGCCGTCCTCACCGGCCAGCCGCAACTCGACCGCCACCCGGGTGCCCTCGCCGGGAACGCTGTCGATCTCGAAGCCGCCGCCGTTCTGCCAGGCGAGCGAGCGGCAGATGGCGAGGCCGAGCCCGACGCCGCCGTGCTTGGTGGAGAAGAACGGCTCCTGCACCTGCTCCAGCAGGTCGGAGCGGATCCCCGGCCCGTCGTCGGCCACGGCGAGAAGCGCCGCGCCGTCGTTCTGCCGCGTCGAGATGACGATGCGGCTCCCCTTCTCCGCCATCGCCTCCAGCGAGTTGCTCACCAGGTTGAGCACGATGTGCTGCAGGTCGTTGCGCGAGAAGCGCACGGGCGGCAGCTCCTCCTTGAGGTCGAGCACGGTCTCGATGCCGCGGCGGGCCGCCTGGCCGTGAAAGAACGGCACCGTCTCGCGCACCACCTGGTTGACGTCCACGGGACCGTCGCCGGAGCGCTCCGCCCGCGCCACGCGCAGCATGTTGCCGAAGATGCGCCGGCACAGGCGGGCCTTCTCGACGATCAGCTCGAGGTCGCGGCCGAGCGCCTCCGGATCGGCCTCTCCTTGCTTGAGATCCTCGAGGATCTGCTGCGCCAGCGGCAGGATGGTGCCCACGGCGTTGTTGACGTCGTGCGCCACGGCGCTCGCCAGCGTCACCAGCGTGGCCTTGAGCTCCGCCTGGATCGCCTGCTGCTCGAGCGACATGTTGAGCCGGGCGTTGCGGATGGAGACCGCCGCCGCCGGCAGGAA
>DATBGJ010000334.1:0-1882 GCA_036558045.1 Thermoanaerobaculia bacterium | reverse complement strand
CGGCGCCGCCGCCGACCGGGCGCTCGAGCCGCGTTCGCACGGGCGGCATCGGCATGAGGCCGAGATCCTCGACCGGCTGCGGCTCGACGGGCGGCAGAAGGCGGAAGTGGCGAAGATCCTCGAGCGGCGGCGCACCGAGGCCGCGAAGGTGTGGAGAGAAGTCAAGCCGCGGCTGAACCAGGTGGTGGCCGGCACCCGGAGCGATCTGGCCAAGGTGCTCACCCCCGGCCAGCTCGCGGAATACGACCGATTGATGGCGGAGCGCTGGCGGCGCATGGAAGGCCGCTTCGACTCCGACGAGAAAAGCAAGGGCAGGGGTGAAGGAGGTACGCCGTGAGGTCATCAGAGATGAAAGCGAAGAAATGGATGCAAGGGGCTGCGGCCCTGACGCTGTCCCTGGCGCTCGCCGCGGGTCTCACCGCCTGCGGTCAGGGCGAAGGGCAAGAGAAGCAGGCGACGCCGGACACGGCGCGCGTCGAGCGCCGCGACCTCGACATCTCGGCCGACGCCTCGGGCACCATCGAGCCGCTGCGCGTCGTCGAGGTCAAGTCGCGGGTCTCCGGCGAGCTGCAGAAGATCGACGTCGAGACCGGCCAGGAGCTCAAGCAGGGCGATCTCATCGGCTTGGTGGATCCGCGCGACCTGCGCAACGCCCTCGCCCAGGCGCAGGCGGACATGGCGCTGGCGACGGCGCAAGTGACCAACTCCACGGCGCAGCGCCGGCGCGCCGATCGGCTGGCCAAGGAAGGCGTGCTCAGCAAGCAGGACCAGGAGGCCACACAGCTCCAGGAAACCGACGCCCGGGCTTCGCTCGTCAAGGCGAAGACCAATCTGCAACTGGCGCAGGAGAAGATGGGCGACGTCGACATCCGCGCTCCCATCTCCGGCATGGTGATCGAGAAGGACGTCGAGCAGGGGCAGATCATCGCCTCGGCCAGCGGCAACGTCTCCGGCGGCACGACGCTGGTGAAGATGGCGGACCTCTCGACCGTGCAGGCGCGCGCGCTGGTGGACGAGACCGACATCGGCCGCATCCAGCCCGGCCAGCCCGCCGCGGTCACGGTGGAGGCCTATCCCGGCCGCACCTTCCGCGGCACGGTATCGAAGATCGAGCCGCAGGCCGTGGTCGATCAGAACGTCACCATGTTTCCGGTGCTGATCGAGCTCGCCAATCCCGAACGGCTGCTCAAGCCGGGCATGAACTCCGAGGTCTCCGTCTCCATCGCCCACCGGGCCAACGTGCTGACGGTGCCGAACGAGGCGGTGGCGAGCGTCCGCGACGCGGCCTCGGCCGGCGCGGCCCTCGGCCTCAACGAGGACGACCTGCGCCAGAAGCTGGCGGCGATGCGTCCGGCGCGGAACGGCGGCCAGGGAGGCCGGCAGGGCGGCGGTGCAGCGGGCGCCTCGGGCGGCGGTTCGTGGCCAGGCCGCGGCCAGGGCGGCACGGCCGGCGGTACCGGCGGACGAACCACCGGCGGCTTCGGAGGTGGCCAAGGCGGTGGAGGAGGCAGCCGCGGCACGTCCGGCGGCTGGACAGGCCGGGCCGGCCAGGGAGGCTCCCGCGCCAGCGGCGGGATGAGCCCCGGCATCGTCTTCGTCAAGGGCGCGCAAGGTCCCGAGCCGAAGTTCGTGATGCTCGGCCTCTCCGATTGGGATTACACCGAGGTGATCCGCGGCCTCGAGCCCAACACCGAGGTCTATCTCATCTCGGTCGCGCGGCTGAAGCAGCAGCAGACCGAGTTCGCCGACCGCATGCGCCAGCGCGCCGGCGGCGGCATGCTCGGCGGCGGCCAACAACAACAGCAGCAGCGCGGCGGCCAGGGCGGCGGGTCCACCAGCGGCGGAGGCGGACAGCGGCCGTGATGCCCTCCGAAGCCCTCAC
>DATBGJ010000333.1:0-3498 GCA_036558045.1 Thermoanaerobaculia bacterium | reverse complement strand
GTGCCGATCGTGGTGGCGCTCGATCTCTCGGACCGCCTGCTGCCGCAGCCGCACCTGCGCGGCCGCGCCTCGTCGGCGGGCTCGGTGCTGCGCTTCCGCCTGGTGCCCACGCGGCGCGGCCGCATCGTCGTCGAGCGGGCGTGGATCCGCTACGCCGGCCCTCTCGGGCTCATGGCCGCCGTGGCGCGTGTGGACCTCAAGCAGCAGGCGCCGGTGGTGCCGAACATCCGGCCGGTGAAGACGGCGGCGCTGCGCTATCTGACCCAGAGGGAGTTCCGCGCCGGCTTGAAGATCGAACGCTACCAGGGCGACGGCACCGAGTTCGATTCGCTGCGCGAGCACGTGCAGGGGGACGACCACCGCTGGATGGACTGGAAGTCCTCGGCCCGCCATCGCAAGCTGGTGGCGCGCCAGTTCCGCGCCGAGCGCAACCACCAGGTGGTGATCGCCGTCGACACCGGCCATCTGATGTGCGAGCCGCTGGCGGGCATCCCCAAGGTGGACCACGCCGTCAACGCGGCGCTGCTCCTCGCCTACATCTCGCTGCGCGCCGGGGACCGCGTCGGGCTCGCCAGCTTCGACTCCCGCTTCGGGCTCTACGTGGAGCCCAAGGGAGGACCGCGGGCCTTCAACATCCTCAACCGCGTGGCGAGCCAGGTGGACTACTCGGACCGCGAGACCAACTACACTCTCGGGCTGACCTCCATCGCGCAGCGGCTCTCGCGGCGCTCGCTCATCGTCGTGCTCACCGACTTCGTGGACACCATCTCCGCCGAGCTGATGATCGAGAACCTCGACCGCCTGTCGCGCCGCCACGTCGTCATCTTCGTGGCGTTGCAGGACCCGGGCCTCGCGGCCACCGCGGACGGCCCCCCGGCGAGCCTCCTCGACCTCAACCGCGCCGTGGTCGCGGGCGGGCTGCTGCGCGACCGCGAGGTGGTGCTGCGCCGCCTGCGCCGGTTGGGGATCCTTCCCATCGATGCCGCCCCGGCACAGGTCACGCCGCGGCTGATCAACACGTATCTGGAGATCAAGAGGCGGGAGAAGATATGACCGGCGCGAGGCCGAGGACCGCTATGACTGACTTCACCCTCAAATCCGCCCAGTTCCGCCGCGAGCGCGAGAAGACCTGGCGCGAGCTCGAGGCGCTGCTGGCGCGGGTGGAGAAGAACGGCCTGGGAGACCTCTCGGCGGGGGAGCTGAACCGCCTGCCGGTGCTCTACCGCGGCGCCGTCAGCTCGCTCTCGGTGGCCACGGCGATCAGCCTCGACCGCAATCTGCTCGACTATCTGACGGCGCTGGTCGGCCGCGCCTACATCTGCGTCTACGGCGCCAAGCGGCGGGTGGGCGAGGCGGCCGGCGAGTTCTTCCGGCGCCACTTCCCATGGGTGGTGCGCCGGTATTTCGCCTTCGTGGCGGCGTCCTTCCTGCTGGTGGCCTTGGGGATTCTCACCGGCTATCGCATGACGCTGGCGGATCCGGAGCGCTACTACAGCTTCGTCGGCGGCGACATGGCGCAGGGACGGACTCCCTCATCTTCCCCCAAGGAGCTGCGGGACATCCTCTACCAGAACGGCGGCGAGGCGCCGCTCTCGGTCTTCGCGTCGTTCCTCTTCACCCACAACGCCAAGATCGGCATGCTCTGCTTCGCCCTCGGCTTCGCCGCCGGCGTGCCGGTGGTCTACCTGCTGTTCTCGACCGGCCTGATGCTCGGCGCCATGGCGGCGCTCTACCAGTCGAAGGGGCTGGGCGCGGAGTTCTGGGCCTGGGTGCTCCCGCACGGCGTCACCGAGATCGGCGCGCTCTGCCTGTGCGGGGCCGCCGGCATGGTGCTCGGCGCCGCCATCGTGTTTCCGGGCCGGCACACGCGCCTGCGCAACCTCGCCTTGCGCGGGCGGGAGGTCGCCTATCTGGCCGTGGGCGCCGTGGCGATGTTCCTGGTGGCGGGACTGATCGAGGGCTTCTTCCGCCAACTGGTCCACGACGTGACCGTGCGCTGGTCGCTCGCCGCCCTGACACTCGCCTTCTGGAGCTGGTACTTCCTCGCCGTGGGGCGCGAACGATGACCGCGATCTCCTTGGAGAGAGCGCGCATTCACACGGTGACGACGCCGGAGGGCTTGTCGCTGCCGTTCGTCGTGGCGCCGGCGGGGGACCGCCTCGCGGCCTTCCTCTTCGACCTCTTCCTCATCGTGCTCGGGACGGTGGCCGTCTGGCTGCTGGCGCTCGCCGGTGCCTTTGTGGGGCTCGGCGGTCTCGGGGTGTCCTTCGCCCTGCTCGCCGGATTCGTCCTGTGGAACTTCTACTTCGTCTGGTTCGAGGTGCAGCGGGGAGGCGTGACGCCGGGCAAGCGGCGGGCGGGCCTGCGGGTGATCTCGCGCGGCGGCGGACCGCTCACCGCCGAGGCCGTCTTCGCCCGCAACCTGATGCGGAACCTGGAGTTCTACCTGCCGGCGGTGGCGCTCCTGGCGCCGGACCAGGCGTTGCCCGAGGCGCCCGGCTGGGGCCGATTGCTGGCCGTGCTCTGGCTGCTCGTCTTCGCGCTGATGCCGCTGTTCAATCGCGACCGATTGCGCTGCGGCGATCTGGTGGCCGGCACGCTGGTGGTGAAAGCGCCGGCCGCGGTGCTGCTCTCCGATCTGGCCGACCGCGAGCCCGTCCGCCGGCGCAAGCCGGCCGAGCCGGCGGCGCCAGCCGTCGAGGAGTTCCCCTTCACCCGCGAGCAGCTCGACATCTACGGCATCCACGAGCTGCAGGTGCTGGAGGACCTCCTCCACCGCCACGACGAGGGGACCCTCGATCCACACATCCTCGAAGAGGTCTGCGAGAAGATCAAGACCAAGATCGACTGGCCCCGCGACCGCTGGAACGTCCCCGTGCGGCCGTTCCTCGAGGCGTTCTATCGGGCTCAGCGGGGATTGCTGGAGAAGAAGATGCTGTTCGGCCAGCGGCGGGAAAGGAAGCGGGGGTAGCTCAAGGGACGTAAAGGACACCAAGGACGATAAAGACCCAAAGGAAACCGGCTTTCTTGTCCTTGCTGTCCTTGAAGTCCTTTATGTCCTTCTCACCACCACCACCGTCACGTCATCCGGCGCCTGTTCGGCTCCGAGGTGCCGGCGGCAGTCGTTGAGGAGGGCGTCCACGATCTCGACGGCGGGGCGGTGCCCCATCACCAGCAGCACCTCGCGGCTGCGGTCGAAGCCGTAGGGGTTGCCGTTGCGGTCCAGCGCCTCGGAGAGGCCGTCGGAGCAGAGCAGGAGCGCGCCGCCGGAGGGCAGTTGGAAGGCCTGGTCGGTGAAGGGGCGTTCCGGTCCCTGCCCCAGAGGCAGTCCGGGGAGGGCCACCTCGGCGATGCGGCCGGCGGCGAAGACGAGCGGATAAGGATGCCCGGCGTTGGCGAGCAGGGCCTCGCCCGTGGCCGGATCGAGACGCACCAGGGCGAGGCTGGTGAAGCTGTGGTCGGTGCTCACGCTGCGCAGCACGCGGTCGAGACGGCGCA
>DATBGJ010000332.1:0-3031 GCA_036558045.1 Thermoanaerobaculia bacterium | reverse complement strand
CGTGATCTCAACGAAGAGGATCCGCTCGAAGTCGAAGCGTCCAAGTTCGGCCTTAACTACATCAAGCTGGACGGCACGGTGGGCTGCATGGTGAACGGCGCCGGGCTCGCCATGGCCACCATGGACATCATCAAGCTCTACGGCGGCGAGCCGGCCAACTTCCTCGACGTCGGTGGCGGCGCCTCGCAGGAGGCGGTGAAGAACGCGTTCCGCATCCTGGTCTCGGACCCTAGCGTGCGCGCCGTGCTGATCAACATCTTCGGCGGCATCGCGCGCACGGACCGCATCGCCCGCGGCGTGGTGGGCGCCATCGAGGAGCTGGGCAACGTCGAGCTGCCGGTGGTGGTGCGCCTCGAAGGGACGAACGTGGAGGAGGGCCGGCGCATCCTCGCCGAGGCGCCGTTCCCGTTCGTCGTGGCGAAGGACATGGCCGACGCCGGTGAGAAGGTGGTGGCGGCGGCGAAAGGAGGCGCGTAGCCATGGCGATCTGGGTCAACAACGACACGCGCCTGATGGTGCAGGGCATCACCGGCAAAGAGGGGACGTTCCATGCTCTCGGCTGCCGCGACTACGGCACAAAGGTGGTGGCCGGCGTCACGCCCGGCAAGGGCGGCGAGAAGGTGGAGGACATCCCGGTGTTCGACTCGGTGGCGGAGGCGCGCGAGGCGACCGGCGCCAACGCGTCGGTGATCTTCGTGCCGCCGCCGTTCGCCGCCGACGCCATCATGGAGGCCGCCGCGGCCGGCGTCGAGCTGGTGATCTGCATCACCGAGGGCGTGCCGGTGAACGACATGCTGCGAGTGAAGGCCTTCCTGCGCGATTGTTCCGGAAGGCCGACGCGCCTCGTTGGTCCCAACTGCCCGGGCGTCATCTCGCCGGGCATGGCGAAGATCGGCATCATGCCGGGGCACATCCACAAGCAGGGACGCATCGGCGTCGTCTCGCGCTCGGGCACGCTCACCTACGAGGCGGTCTGGCAGCTCTCGAACCTCGGGCTTGGGCAGTCGACCTGCGTGGGGATCGGCGGCGATCCGATCAACGGCACGAATTTCATCGACGTGTTCACGGCCTTCGCCCAGGATCCGGACACGGACGGCGTGGTGATGATCGGCGAGATCGGCGGCAACGCTGAGGAGGACGCCGCGGCCTGGATCCAGGCGAATTACAAGAAGCCGGTGGTGGGCTTCATCGCCGGCCGCACGGCGCCGCCCGGCCGGCGCATGGGCCACGCGGGAGCCATCATCTCCGGCGGCAAGGGCACGGCGGCGGAGAAGTTCGCGGCGCTCGAGGCGGCGGGGATCCATGTGGTGGAATCGCCGGCGGCGATGGGGGAGACGATGGCGCGGGCGCTGGGGGGATAGCCTGAATCGCGCCGGCATGCCCTGCGAGGCCTCACCCCCTGTCCCCCTCTCCCTGACGGGCGAGGGGGGACGCTCCAGAAGCGATGGAGAAGGTAGGGTGCGCTGTGCGCACCGTGAAGCGTTGTGGTGCGCACAGCGCACCCTACGGGCAAAGCCCCTTCCTCTGCGTCCCCCCTCGCCCGTCAGGGAGAGGGGGACAGGGGGTGAGGCTTCGGAGCGAAAACCGCGAAGAAACCTGAACTTGTAATGGCGAACAATCCCCTCCCCCGCCCACCCATCACCGGCTGGCTGGCGCTGCTCGGCGGCGGGGAGTTCAGCTTCGGGCAGACGGCGGACGCGGATCAGGCCTGGATCGAGAAGGCGCCTCCGGGGCCGGTGGGATTCATTCCGGCGGCGTCGGGATCGGACGACTATCCGCGCCATTTCGCCGAGTACATGAAGGCGGAGTGGGACCGCGAGGTGGAGACGATCCCGATCTATCGCGCGCGGGACGGCCGGCGCGGCCGCAACTCGGAGCGCATCCGGGACGTCGCGGCGGTGTACATCGGCGGCGGCGTGACGGACCATCTGCTGGAGGCGATCCGCGAGACTCCGGCCGCCGAGGCGCTGGCGCGGAAGATCGCCGAGGGCGGCCTCGTGGTGGCCATCGCCGCGGCGGCGCAGTGCGCGGGACGCTTCGCGCGCAGCATCTTCAAGGGCGACCTGATCCCCGCCTTCGGCTGGCTGCCGGAGGGCGTCGTCGAGCCGAACTTCGATCCCGGCCACGACCGGCGGCTGCGCAAGATGCTGGCGGGAGCGGGCGTGCGGTTCGGGCTCGGCATTCCGGCGGGCTCGGCGGTGCTGCTGGGGCCGGATGGCGTGGTGGAGCTGGTGGGCGACGCGTTCAGGATCGAGGGCGCGGAAGGTGACATCGAAGTCATGTAGGGTTCAACACGAACGACAAGGGAGAGACGAGATGGAGATGACGTTGGCGATTCTGAAGCCGGACAGCGTGGGAGCGGGCAACGCGGGTGGCATCCTGGCCCATCTGCAGCGGGAGGGCTTCACCATCCGCGGCCTGAAGATGCTGCGGCTGACGGAGACCCAGGCGCGGGCCTTCTACGAGGTGCACAAGGAGCGGCCGTTCTACGGCAGCCTGGTGGAGTTCATGACCAGCGGACCGGTGATCCCGGTGGCGCTGGAGCGGGAGAACGCGGTGGCCCACCTGCGGCAGGTGATGGGAGCGACGGACGTCTCGAAGGCCGAGGAGGGGACGATCCGCAAGGCGTTCGGCACGTCGATCGAGCGCAACGCCATCCACGGCAGCGACTCGCCCGAGAACGCCGCCATCGAGCTGTCCTTCTTCTTCTCGCGCGCCGAGCTGCTGGCGGCGCGATAGGATCGGAGGCGTCATGGTCTACCGATTCCCTCACGCGGCGCCGCAGAGCCAGCTCCCGGAGGAGCGGCGGGGGCGGACGATCGGCCGCTTCTGCAAGGTCTGCGGCTTCATCTATCCCGTGCACCGGCGGCTCCATCGCGGCAAGCCGATGTACGGCCGCGATCACATCGCCGCGCCGTGCTCGCACGAGGGCGACGTATTCGAAGATGGCGCGGCGTGGTGGGAGCCGGCCGTCGAGGTGCTGCCGGAGGCGATCGAGAAGCACGCCGAGGATCTGGTGGCGGGCTCGCCC
>DATBGJ010000331.1:0-2467 GCA_036558045.1 Thermoanaerobaculia bacterium | reverse complement strand
GCAAGGGTTTTGGTTTCATTACGCCGGAGGACGGTCAGAAGGACTGCTTCGTCCATCACTCCGCGATCCAGGGCAACGGCTTCAAGTCGCTGGCCGAGGGTGACCGCGTGCAGTTCGACATCGTCCAGGGCAAGAAGGGCCCGGCCGCGGAGAACGTCGTCAAGATCGGCTAATAGCCACTTCACTCGTTGATCCGTCGAGCCGCTCCGGAGATCCGGAGCGGCTCTTTCATTTCAGGCCTCACCTCCGACGCAAAAAGATAGGCCACCCCCGCGTAAGGGTGGCCGAGATCCCCTGCAGGGAACCGAGTTACACCAACGCCGGCACGGCGGCGGTTTCCGGCACCGGAGGAGCCGGACCGCCGAGCACCGGATCGAAACCCAACGGCCTGAGCACAGAGATATCGTATGTTTTCGGTTTCAAACGGTTTCCCCCATGGAGCGACGAGCGCTCCTGAATCGATGCGGCCGGGCGGCCGCGAGACGACTTCAAGTACTTCGGTTGAGGAGTGCGCGAAACCGCTTTCAGCGGGACAAAATTCTTGAAGAATTTTTTGCGGACGGACTTATTATATTGTTTCTATTCTCAATACTGGTTAACTTTCTATGCTGGCGCCGCGCGCCGAAAACCGCCAAGATACGCGCCATGGCCACGCCCCTGACCCGCTCCGAGGAGTCCGCTCCCCCGCCCTCCCAACCCACGCTCGTCCGCGGTCTCACCACCTGGGACGGCGCGCTGCTCACCATCGGCTCCGTGGTGGGGACCGGCATCTTCATCACCACCGCGGACATGGCGAAGGTGCTGCCGCACCCGGGGCTCATCCTCCTGGTGTGGCTGGCCGGCGGGCTGCTGACGCTCGCCGGCGCGCTCACCTACGGCGAGCTGGGGACGATGTTTCCGCGCGCCGGCGGGCTCTATCACTACGTCAAGGAGGCGTACGGTCCGCTGTGGGGATTCCTCTACGGCTGGACGGCGTTCCTGGTCATCATGTCCGGCGGCATCGCCGCGCTCGGCGTGGCGTTCGGCGAATACCTGGGAAGCTTCCTGCCGTTCTTCTCCACCGGCCACATCCTGCGCTCGGTGTCCATCGGCTCTTGGACCTGGACGCTCTCCGGCGGCCAGGTCGCGGCGGTGCTCGCCATCCTCCTGCTCACCGCCATCAACCACTTCGGCCTCAAGGAAGGCGCCTGGGTGCAGAACGCCCTGACGGTGCTCAAGGTCGGCTCGATCGTGGCCTTCGTGGCCCTCGGGCTGTTCGCGCCGGCGCACGTCGAGCCGCATTGGGCCGGGCCGGTGGAGGCCGTGCCAGGAGGCCTGCTCGCCGCCTTCGGCGTGGCGATGATCGCCGCGCTGTGGACCTATGACGGCTGGTACGGCCTCACCTGCTCGGCCGGCGAGATGCGCGATCCTGGCCGCGGCCTGCCGCGCGGGCTGATCCTCGGCACGGCGGCGGTGATGCTGCTCTACCTGCTGCTCAACGTCGTCTACGAGCGGGCGCTGAGCGTCTCCGCCATGGCCGCGACGCCGCGCATCGCCGAGACGGCGGCCGCGGTGCTCTTCGGACCTGGCGCGGCGCGGCTGATCTCGCTCGCCGTGCTCATCTCCACCTTCGGCTGCATCTCGTCGACGATCCTCTACACGTCGCGCATCTACCTGCCGATGGCCGAGGACGGCGTGTTCTTCCGTTCTCTCGCCCGCATCCATCCCAGGCACCGGACGCCGGTGCCGAGCCTGTGGGCGCAGACGGCGTGGGCGGTGGTGCTCACGGTCTCGGGCACCTACTCGCAGCTCTACACCTACGTCGTCTTCGCCTCGGTGGTCTTCCACGCCATGACCGCCGCCGCCGTCTTCGTCTTCCGGCGCCGCCGGCCGGAAGCGCCGCGGCCATACCGCACCTGGGGCTATCCCGTGGTGCCGGCCCTCTTCATCCTCGCCTGCCTGCTGCTGATCTGGAACACGCTGCAGGCGAGCCCGCGCGAGTCGGTCATCGGCCTGGTCCTCGTGGCGCTGGGCCTGCCGGCGTACTGGCTGTTCCGGCGGCGCGCTTCTCGCTCTGCCTCTTGAAGTCCGGACATATTTGTCCGATACTGCTGACGGATCATGGCCCACGACTTCGCCTATCCCGTAACACTGACTCCGGATGAGACAGATGGGGGCTTCACCGTTACCTTCGAGGATATCCCGGAGGCGATTACCCAGGGTGAAGCTGTTCCAGATGCCCTCACGGAGGCGGCCGATGCCTTGGAGGAGGCGATCGCCGGACGCATCCGCAGAGGAGACGCGATTCCTGAGCCCTCACCCGCGGCGGATCGTCCCAGGATTCCCGTTCCGGCGCAGACCGCTGCCAAGGCGGCCTTGTATCTGGCGCTGAAGGAAACGGGGATCAGCAAATCCGAGCTGGCCGCGAGACTGGAATGTGACGAGAAGGAGGTCCGCAGGCTCCTGGACCCGCGCCACCCCTCCAAGT
>DATBGJ010000330.1:0-2959 GCA_036558045.1 Thermoanaerobaculia bacterium | reverse complement strand
TGGGTGTTGGTGATGTCGAACCTGATGGCGATCCTCCTGCAGAGCTTCTCGGCCCGCCTCGGCATCGCCACGGGCATGGACCTCGCCCAGGCCTGCCGCGCCATGTTTCCCCGCAAGGTCACCTGGGTCCTCTGGATCCTCTGCGAGGTGGCCATCGCGGCCTGCGACCTGGCGGAGGTGCTGGGCTCCGCCATCGGCCTGCAGCTCCTCTTCGGCATGCCCCTGCTGCTCGCCGTCTTCGTCACCGCGCTCGACACCTTCGTGCTGCTGCTGCTGCACCACCGCGGCGTGCGGCTCATGGAGGCGTTCATCATCACCCTGGTGCTGACGATCGGCGTCTGCCTCGCCATCGAGGTCTTTCTGTCGCGTCCGGAGTGGGGCGCCATGGCGAGCGGCCTCGTCCCCTCGCTGCCCGGGGAGGGAGCGCTGTACCTGGCGATCGGCATCCTCGGTGCCACGGTGATGCCGCACAACCTCTATCTCCACTCGGCCCTCGTGCAATCCCGGCGCGTCCAGCACACGCCGGCGGGTATCCGCGACGGCATCCGCTTCAACACCATCGACTCGGTGATCGCCCTGAACGGCGCGCTGCTGGTCAACGCCGCGTTGCTGGTGATGGCGGCCGCCACGTTCTTCCGCTCCGGCCACTTCAACGTCGCCGAGATCCAGGACGCCCACCGCCTCCTCGAGCCGCTCCTCGGCGCCCGCATCGCTCCCGTGGCCTTCGCCATCGCGCTGATCGCCGCCGGACAGTCCTCCACCATCACCGGTACTCTCGCCGGCCAGGTGGTGATGGAGGGGTTCGTCCACATCCGCCTGCGGCCCATCGCCCGGCGGCTCATCACCCGCGCGCTGGCCATCATCCCGGCCGTGATCACCATCGTCGCGTTCGGCGAGCGGGCCACCGGCGATCTTCTCGTGCTCTCGCAGGTGGTCCTCTCGCTGCAGCTCTCCTTCGCCGTCATCCCCCTCATTCATATGGTCGCGGATCGCCGGTGGATGGGCCAGTACGCCATCGGCCGAGAGCTGCAGGTCGCCGGCTGGGTGGTCGCCGGCGCCATCGCCGCGTTGAACCTGAAGCTGGTCTTCGACGCGATCGTCAACGCCATTCGGGGAGCGGAAGACAACGCCTGGGTCCTATGGGTGACGGTGGTGCCGCTCGCGCTGGGGCTGGTGGCGCTGTTGGGCTACGTGATCGTCGTGCCTCTTCTCGAACGTTGGCGCGGCCAGCCGCTGCATGTGCCGACCGGCGTGCACGGGCCGAGCGCCGTGCCCGAGATCGCGCCGCCGCGCGCGCCGCGCCTCATCGGAGTAGCCGTCGATTTCTCGCGCGCCGACAAAGCCGTCCTCTCCTATGCCGTGACGCTCGCCCGCGCCGCCAATCGCGGCTCGCGAGTGCTGCTCTTCCACGTCGTCGAGTCGGGCGGCGCGCGGGTGATGGGCGGCGAGCTGAGCGACAGCGAGGCGCGCGGCGACCAGGAGCGGCTGGAGCTCTACTCGGCCGAGCTGGCGGAGCACGGGGTGGAGGCGAAGTACGACCTCGGTTTCGGCGAGCCCGCCGCCGAGCTGGCGCGGCTCGTCGAGCACCACCGGCCCGACGTCATCCTGCTCGGCAGCCACGGCCACCGCGCCATGGGAGACCTCGTCCACGGCACCTCGGTCGAGCGCCTGCGCCACCAGGTGAAGATTCCGGTGATGGTGATTCCGGCGGATTAGGATCGCTGCCGCAACACGCGCGCGAGCAGCGTGACCGCTACGTCGAGGTTCTCCGCCAACGACGGCCCCAGGATCCGCGCCCGGCCCTGGCGGCTCGCCAACCGTTCGTCGTAGCGGGCGTGCGGCAAGGCGCGGCGGAGGGCTTCGACGAGATAGGAGTAGTTCGCCGCCGTCGAGGGCCGCAGCTCCGCGCCCAACGAACGGAAGTTGAGCGCGCCGGAGCGGAAGACGAGAGGTGGCTCGCCGCCGGCATAGAGATGGAGGAAGTCCTCGCGCTCCTCCGTCGTCACCGGCTCCGTCTTGCGGGTCGTCTTGGTCAGTATCATGCCGCCGGTGACGATGGCGCGCACCGGGCTGAACTTCCGCTGCTCGGTCCGCTTGACCTCCGTCCGTTCCTCGATGCGCACTCCGCGCAGGACGAGGTCGATCTCGCTATAGGACCGCTCGGCGGTCTCTCCCCGGCGTGAAACCGCCGTGATCGCCTGCTCGCCGAGCTCAAAGCTGCGCACGAGGAACCGCCGCGCGTCGGACTCCACCTCCTCCGGCGTCAACAGGATGGGAATGATCCCGTTCGCCCGCAACCGGCCGGCGAAGGCGTACGCCGGCTCGATCTCCGCGAAGTTGCCGATCACGGCCGGCCCGCCCTGCGGATCGCTCAACCGCGCCCGCGCCTCGTACAGGGTCTTGCCCGAAGCGTCCGCCAGCGGTCCGGCCATGACCTCTCCGGTGCCGGGAGCGTAGTGGAGGGCGACGATATACACGGGTGAACTCTGTCCGGCTTGGCTTGAGAGGTCAAGCTGCTCGGTGTTCTAGAATGGAATCTCTCGGGAGAATTCAAGCGGTGAAACCTCACGTCCTTGCTGTCCTTTTCGTCCTTGAGGTCCTTGGTCTCCCGTCTCTCGGAGCCCAAACTCCGTCGCCCTCCTACGAAGCCCTCTTCGTCCAGGGAACCACCGCCTATGTTGCCGAAGACTGGCCGCGTTGCGCCGAGACCCTGATCCGAGCCGCCGGAGCCGCAACGCCGCCCGGCGCCAGCGGGTGCGCGAGATCACAGCGGCCGGCGGCGCCAAGGTGGCCGAGGACTACTACCACGCCGCCATGGTCTTCCAGCACAGCATCAAGCCCGAGGATCACGACCAGGCGCACGACTGGTGCCTCAAGGCCCTGGAGCTCGACCCGGACCATCCCATGGCCCGCTGGCTCGCCGCCGCTTCCAAGGACCGCGCCCTCATGTGGCGCGAGA
>DATBGJ010000329.1:0-2527 GCA_036558045.1 Thermoanaerobaculia bacterium | reverse complement strand
GGCTGCTCTGTTTCCTCCTCGGCCTGAAGGACGCT
This sequence comes from Thermoanaerobaculia bacterium, assembly GCA_036558045.1. Classification (GTDB taxonomy): domain Bacteria; phylum Acidobacteriota; class Thermoanaerobaculia; order Multivoradales; family UBA5704; genus DATARR01. The sequence goes on along the minus strand of DATBGJ010000329.1, from coordinate 2,492 downwards.
GACGCCGTGCTTCGAGGTCCCATGGCAGGCGCCCTGTTCGAGACCGCCGTGGTCTCCGAGCTCGCCAAGCTCTTCTACCATCGGGGCCTGCCGCCGGCCCTTTGGTATTGGCGGTCGCGCAACGGCTGGGAAATAGACGTCCTAGTGGAGCTGAACGGTAGGTTGTACCCGGTGGAGATCAAGGCCACGGCAACTCCACGGCCGGCCCATGCCGAGACCTTGGCTCGTTGGCGGTCGATCGCCGGAGAGAAAGCGGGAAACGGACTGGTGGTGACCCAAGCCCAGGAAGCGTCCGCACTGGTCCCCGGCGTGAGGGTCATACCCTGGAGCTTGCTTTGAAGGCTCCGCGTCGCCTCGGCCGCAACGTCTTCGCGCTCGCCGCGGTGAGCCTGTTCACCGACATCGCGAGCGAGATGACGTATCCGCTGCTACCCCTCTTCCTGTCGAGCGTGCTCGGCGCCAGCGCCACGGCGGTGGGCGGAATCGAGGGCGCGGCGGAGTCCACGGCGGCGCTGCTCAAGCTGGCGAGCGGCTGGTGGTCCGACCGCGTGGCGCGGCGCAAGCCCCTGGTGGTCGCCGGCTACACGATCGCCTCCGTCATCCGGCCGCTGATCGGCCTGGCACGAGCGGTCTCCCAGGTGCTGGCGATCCGCGTCACCGACCGCATCGGCAAGGGGATCCGCACCTCGCCGCGCGACGCGCTGATCGCCGACTCGGTGGACGCGAGCATCCGCGGCCGCGCCTTCGGCTTCCAGCGCGCCGGCGATCACGCCGGAGCGGTGATCGGGCCCCTCATCGCCTTCGCGCTGCTGCGCTGGGCCGGCCTCGATCTCCGCACGGTGTTCCTGCTCACCGCGATCCCCGGCGCGCTGGCCGTCGCGACCCTGATCTTCGGTGTCCGGGAGGTGCCGCGAGCCGCTCCCGCGAAGGACGAGAAGGCGGACCTGCGGACGCCGCTTGGGCGTCGCTTCTGGGCCTATCTCGGCGTGCTGCTCCTCTTCACCCTCGGCAACTCGACGGACGCCTTCCTGCTGCTGCGCGCCGGCCAGCTCGGCGTGGCGCCGGCCCTCATCCCGATCCTCTGGGCCTTGCTGCACGTCGTCAAGTCGACCTCCAGCACGCCGGGGGGCATCCTCTCGGACCGTTTCGGCAGGCGGCCGCTCATCCTCGCCGGCTGGCTCCTCTACGCGGCGGTCTACTTCGCCTTCGGCCGCGCGCAGGCGCAGTGGCAGGCCTGGGCGCTGTTCGCCGTCTACGGCGTCTATTTCGGCCTCACGGAGGGGGTCGAGAAGGCCCTGGTGGCCGACCTGGTGGCGCCGGAGCGGCGCGGGGCCGCGTTCGGCTGGTACAACCTGGCGATCGGCGTCGGGGCGCTGCCGGCCTCGCTGCTCTTCGGCGCCCTCTGGGACCGCTGGGGCTCGACGGCCGCCTTCGATTTCGGCGCCGGGCTCGCCTTCGCCGCCGCGATCGGGCTTTCGATCGTTGTTCCGCGCCGTAGAGCAACTCCGGCGTGAAATGTTTTTCGCGATGATGACAGAATGGCATGGATACCATCTGAGGACTTCTCCATGCGAGCCGCAAACCGTACCCTCCTATCCCTCGTCTGCCTGACCCTCACCGCGGCAGTCGCCTGGGCCGACGCTCCCGATCCGGCCGCCATCGAGGCGGAGATCGCCGCCTCCCGGCTCGAAGCCTCCCGCGCCGTGTCGCTGAAGAAGGTGAAGCTCGGCGCCGGGCTGGCCACTCTCTACCTCGACGACGGCGTCCTCATCCCCGCCTCGGGAGTGACCGGCAAGACGGTGGAGATGGTGTTCCTCGGCAAGGGCCGGATCGAGGTCGAGGCGCCGGACGCCATCGAGGCGGGCCAGCTCGAGCTGTTCACGGGGGGCACGCGGCTGGCCGAGGAATTCAAGGAGGCGGTCCTCGTCGTCGGCCTGGACGCCGCGGTCGCGGCCATGCTGCGCCGGCCCCCGGCGCAGCCGGATGCCGCGACCGTGGCGAGGGCGGAGACGCTCTACGCGGAATGGAAGAAGCGGGGTGAGCGGGAGTACATGAACATCGACCGCGGCATCCTGCTCGACGCCCTGCAGGACCCGATGGCCGCGGGATACTTCGCCGCCTGGTTCCGGGGCGGCGAGCTGGGGGATTTCTTCTACTTCCTCGAGCCCGGGGACCGCGAGCAGGTGACCCTCGGCCGCTTCGTGCCTCTCGACGCCACGGAGAAGGAGAAGCGCAAGCTCGTCAAGCAGATCGCCCGCGAGCAGCGCAAGGGCCGGCTGCTGGGAGTGGAGGTGGACGACCTGGGCCAGTGGGACACCTGGCTCTCCTCCTCCCTGCGCCGCCAGGACGGCCGGCCGATGCCCGGGGCCGCCGCCTTCGAGCCGAAGAAGTACACGCTCGACATCGCGCTGGCCGAGCGCGACCTGCGCCTCGCCGGCCGCGCCCGGCTCGACCTCCAGCCGGTGGTGCCGGCCTCGCGCGCCGCGGTCCAC
>DATBGJ010000328.1:0-3291 GCA_036558045.1 Thermoanaerobaculia bacterium | reverse complement strand
GGCCGGCAACGGGCCGCGGAGCTCTACCGCCCGGCGAAGGTAGCGGAGGAGTGGCGAGCGAAGATAGGAGAATTGGTTCGATGATGGGACGTGCTCTACTGATCGTCGGCGCCATGGCGACGCTCGGCGTCGTCGCCTCGGCCGTGCTGGGCTATCTGCTCAACGCGCCGACCGATCCCGACATGCCGCGCCACGTGCTGGTGGGGCTGGCGTCGAGCCTGCTGCTGCTCTTCTCGCACTGCTGGATCATGTTCTACCTCATCGGCACCGGCAAGGCGATCAAGGACGCGGTGCGTGAGCACGGGCTCGATCCGGCGCTGGCCGAGGAGACCAAGCGCTTCAAGAACGCCTCGTATCCCTGGCTGATGCTCGCCATGGGTCTGGTCATGGCCACCTTCATCCTGGGCGGCGGCGTCCACAAGGGCTCCATCCCATCCTGGGTGCACCACGTCCTGTTCTATGTCGCGCTGCTGGCGCAGATTTATACCCTGCGGATCGAGCAGCGCGTGCTCACCGACAACGAACGGCTGATGGCGGAGGTCGACCGCCGTCTGGCCGCGGCGTAAAGCTCACGATGAACGCGAACGTCCTCTTCTCCGCCGTCGTCCAGCTCCTGCTGCTGTGGCTGGCGGTCTCCATTCACGAGGCGGCGCACGCCTGGACGGCTGCGCGGTGCGGCGATGAGACGGCGCAATCGCTGGGGCGCACCAATCTGAATCCGTTGCGCCACCTGGACCTCCTGGGCTCGGTGCTGTTCCCCGCCCTGTTGCTCACCGCCGGCTGGCCCCTCTTCGGCTGGGGACGTCCCGCGCCGGTCGTCGAGGAGAATCTCCGCCGGCCGCTCCGCGACACTCTGCTCGTGCGGGCCGCCGGCTCCATCGCCAACCTGCTGGTGCTCGGGCTCGCCACGTTCGCCATCATGGTGATGGTGCGGGCGCTGGGGCCGGAGGCGCGGCAGGCCGCCATGTCGAGCCTCCTGCACCAGACCGGCGCCGAGGGCCTGCGCTCGTTTCCGGTGATGTTCACCCTGGTGAAGCTGGCGTCCATCAACGCTTTCGTGGCCGTGTTCAACCTGATCCCCGTGCCGCCGTTCGACGGCGGCCAGATCGCCCTGGCGCTGCTGCCGCCGGACTGGGCGGCGCGTCTTGCCGCCATCCGCCCTTACGGCTTTATCATCGGGGTGCTGGCCGCGGTGGGGCTCGTGCCGGTGCTGCTGCTGCCCTTCTACGGCATCCTGGGCCTGGTGATCAGCCTCTCCTGAGGAGGACGAGTGAGCGAACAGAAGACCGTGCTCTCGGGCATGCGCTCGACGGGCAAGATCCACCTGGGCAACTACTTCGGCGCCCTGAAGAACTGGATCGACCTGCAGGACAGCTACCGCTGCTACTACTTCGCGGCCGACTGGCACGCGCTGACCAGCGACTACGCCGATCCCTCGCAGATCGCGGACAACTCGATCGACATGGTGATCGACTGGCTCGCCGCCGGGCTCGATCCCGTGCGCTCGACGATCTTCGTGCAGTCCATGGTGCCCGAGCACGCCGAGCTCCACCTGCTGCTCTCGATGATCACGCCCCTCGGCTGGCTGGAGCGCGTGCCCACCTACAAGGAGCAGATGCAGCAGATCGAGAACAAGGATCTCGCGACCTACGGCTTCCTCGGCTATCCGGTGCTGCAGACGGTGGACATCATCATCTACCGCGGCGACTTCGTGCCGGTGGGGGAGGACCAGGCGAGCCATCTGGAGATCAGCCGCGAGATCGCGCGCCGGTTCAACCATCTCTACGGCAAGGTGTTCCCCGAGCCGCAGGCGCTGTTCACGCCGGCCGCCAGGGTGCCGGGCATCGACGGGCGCAAGATGTCGAAGTCCTACGGCAACGCCATCAACCTCTCGGACCCGCCGGAGGTCATCCAGCAGAAGTGCATGCAGATGTTCACCGATCCGCAGCGCATCAAGCGCAGCGATCCCGGGCGGCCCGAGGTGTGCAACCTCTACGACTTCCACAAGCTGGTGTCGACGCCCGAGGTCCAGGAAGACGTGGCGCGGAGGTGCCGGGCGGCGGAGATCGGCTGCGTCGACGACAAGAAGCTGCTGGCGAAGATCCTCATCGACTACCTGGCGCCGTTCCGGGCGCGGCGCGAGGCGCTGCTGCGCGACCGCGACACGGTCCACGACATCCTCGTTGAGGGCTCCCGCAAGGCGCGCGAGCGCACCGCCGAGACGATGCAGAAGGTGCGGGAGGCGATGGGCCTCGATTACAGCAAGGTGCTCGCCAAGGTGGAGGCTCGATGAGCGACGAGATGCAGGAGCTCGGGGAAGTGGAAGCGGCCGCCGGCGGCGAGGCGGCTCCCGGCGCGCTGCCCGAGTCGTGGCGCGTCCACCTGCCGATCTTCGAGGGACCGCTCGACCTGCTGCTGCACCTGATCAAGATCAACCAGGTGGAGATCACGGACATCCCCGTGGCCGTCATCTGCGACCAGTTCCACGCCTATCTGGGGTTGATGGAGGAGCTGAACCTCGACATCGCCGGCGAGTACATCTACGAGGCGGCGCTGCTCATCCATCTGAAATCGAAGCTGCTGCTGCCGCGTCCGCCGCGCGCCGAGGGCGAGCCCGAGGAAGATCCGCGCCAGGAGCTCGTCGAGCGCCTGCTGGAGTACCGGCGGCTCAAGGAAGCCGCGCAGTCCCTCGCCGAGCTGGACCGCCTGCGCATGGGGATCTGGACCCGCCAGCCGCAGCCGTTGCCGGCCGCTCCCGAGGACGAAGGGGAGATGGACCTCGGCGAGGTGTCGCTCTTCGATCTCCTCGGCGCCTTGAAGCAGGCCCTGGTGCGCTATGAGAAAGAGCACCCGCCGCCGCTGCTGCTCACCGGCGAGGCCTACTCGGTGCGCGGGCAGTTCGACCGCCTGCTGGGCAGACTGGACGCCGGTCATCCTTTCGATCTCCTGACCGATCTCAGGGAGCTTTCCTGCCGGGCGGAGGCCATCGCCGCGTTCCTCGCCGTGCTGGAGCTGGCGCGGTTGAATCTGATCCGCATTCATCAGACGCAGAGCGGCGACGTCCTGCTCTACCGCACGACGCGTGAGCTGCGCGAGAACGACTGGGAGGCGATCGGCGGATGACGGAGCGCAGTGAAATGGAAGCGGCCCTCGAAGCGATCCTCTTCGTCTCGTCCGCGCCGGTGCCGCGGTCGAAGCTGCTGGAGCTGTTCGACCAAGGGGAGCGCGAGCAGGCCGCCGAGGCCCTGGAAGCCGTGCTGGCCCGCTACGCCGGCGACAGCCGGGGAGTCA